>JALHUE010000506.1 GCA_022866145.1 Anaerolineales bacterium
AATCTTGCGCACGAGGCTGAGCCCCTTGCCCGAGTTACTGCCGATTCCGTGGAATGGTCCAGCGTACTTGGCAGTCCGGAATCCCGAAACCCTTGACCATCCGCCTCTCGCATGCCCCCCATACGCAATCACAGAATACGCACAAGGGTCTCCCGGAATCAGGGAGACCCTTGTGCGTATTCGTTCGATGCCCCTTACTCAGGAGGCGTCGATGGGATTTGCCTGCTCATGCCGCACATCGTCCCGGTTGTCCCCACAAGCAGATGCCAGGCTGCGGCACGGTGCAGTGGGGGTACGTGGCATCTCGGCTGAGCGCAGACATCTGCACGGCCTCTCGTGTGATTCGTCTGACCATGGTCCGCCCTAAGAGGCCTGCCGTCGGCTCACTGCCGGCAAGCCGTGAGGCGACAGCGCCCCTCTAGATTCCACCCCGAGTTCATGCTCCGAACCTTGTCAGATTGGGGAGCTACAAGAGGCGACTTGCGCCGCAAGAAGAATGCCACAGCTCCCTAATCCTTGTGCATGATATAATACACACCAATATAGTCCCATTTACAATGATGCGATCGCACGTCCAATTCGAAGGACACCACCCTTCGATCTTGTGTCGGATGAGGCATGAAGCGGTTCAAGCCCTTGATGATGCCGCCGACCATGGTGGGGCAGCAGCAGGAATTCGTGGACGAACTTGGAGCAACGCCGTGGCAAGATACCTGATCGAAACACCGCATAACGACAAGAACTGCCACCTGTTGGTGAACCAGCTCTATGGAATGGGTTGCCCGCACAACTTCGACTGGGGTTGTGAAGAAGGCAGTCCTTGTGGCTGGGCCATCATTGAGGCCGACGACCAAGCACAGGCCGCTTTGGTAGTGCCGTCGATCGCCCGCAGCGAGGCGCGAACAGTAAGAATAGTGAAGTACAACCCCGAACAGGCAGGTGAGCTCCACATTGGTTGACCGCGGTTCTCAGCCGAGAGTGCCAGGCGAGGGTTGAGGGAGTAATCCCGGCCAACCAGGTGGATCTCAATCGAATCCGCGGTTTGAATGCTCAGCCGGGGCTATTCTGCATCTCGGTTACAGCTTCCGGCGAATCGAGGGAGCGGATAATTGCTTCAACGAATGCTTTCTGAGAACATCTATGTAACTGAACGTGACGGGTGCATTGGCCGTCTTCATTTCTCTTATGGCGAGTATCATGATCCTCTTAATACACGATTTGGGGTAATGGAGGCCCTGAATGACTTTCTCGTCGGGTCGGCGAGTGGGTTTGACACGCATCCGCATGAGGAGATCGAGATCATCTCGTACTGTGTGGACGGGGAACTCAGCCATCGCGACAGCCTGGGAAACGCAGAGACTCTCCGGCGCGGCGATGTTGGCTACCAGTGTGCAGGTTCAGGCCTTGTTCATGCCGAGCTCAACTCCTCGCCGGACGAGAAGCTGCGCTTTGTGCAGGTGTTGATTCTGCCAAACACACCCGGGTTGACACCTGGCTACGCCTACCGACGCTTCGCTCCGCGTGACCGGCGGAACAAGTGGCTGAACGTCGCCTCCGGAAGGCCGAAGGAAGGCATCGTACAGATTCGCCAGGATGCCGACGTCTTCGTTTCGGAGGTTGACGGGGGAAGGCGACTGTATTTCGCAGTTGCGCGTGGGCGTCAAGCATATCTGGTGTGCCTCGAGGGAAGCGTGGCAATAAGCGGTCTTGAGCTCGGCCAAGGAAGTTCAGCCAAAGCGGTAGGCGACATCGAACTCAGCATCGATGCGCAGGTGAATGCACATCTGCTCCTGGTAGAAATGGCCGAGAGTGCTTAGGGAATCCGCGATGAGGATCCTCCCGGTTCTGTTCTCCAACGGACAACAAGGATTCTCGCAGGCGCGGACGTGGGGTGCGCGTACGGGCTGCTTTCACGCTATCTGATACACACGCTCTTCCGCAGAGTTCCGTTTGCCAGGTTCCAAACGGCAGCCCAGGCTGGTTCACAAGATCCAATCGCCTGTATGCTGGGCTGCCTGCTGGGATGCACGGCTGGTTGTCCTTGCTTCCCATAGACGAAGCCGTGGACTGGACAACGAAGGCTCTCGTCTGTCCAGGGGCTTGCCGAACCCGATAGTGGCAGTTGGGGCCCTTGATCGTCTTCCCCTCGTTCGTCCCTAGTGCGGGATCAGGGAAACGCAAAGGGGTCTCCCCGGATTCGGGAGACCGATGTTTGGCATCGTTTGATGCCCCATCCTCAGGAGGCGACGATGGGATTTGCCTGCTCAAGCCGCACATCGTCCCGGTGTCCTACGGGAGGCCAGGGAACCCATGATGAGGGTCTTGCAGGGCCCGACGCAGGCGATTCAGACCGTTGGTCGCCTTTGGCCGGATTCCATGTGGGGGTCTACGTATATTCGGCTGCCTTGCGGGCCCAGATCCTGGGCCGTCTTCTGGGGTCAGGCAACAGACATAACTGCATGCGTCTTGGAGAGTTCATTGTCGGCCGTTGCTGGCAATCTTGCAAGTGCCCCGAAGTGACTGCCCGCCGATGAAGATCGTCCACGTGTTGGCGACCCTGGCCCGAGCGAGAAACTCGCTCTCCCCAAGCGTCTAGTCAGTTCGCACCTTCCGGAAGGCCTGTTCCGCGG
>JALHUE010000507.1 GCA_022866145.1 Anaerolineales bacterium
AGCGGCCGGCGGCAGCCCCGGGGGACGACCGCGCCGCGCGGCGCGAGCGGCGGCGCCAGGAGCGGATGGAGGGATAGCCCTCCCTGGTATGGCCTGACAAAGCGACAGCCCCGGCATTGCCGGGGCTGATTGCTGGCTTGTGCCGGGGCGCGCCCGGGCCGGAGGTGCTATCAGGTAGACCCGCCCGGGTCGGCGACATTGCTGCAGCGCGGGCAAGATAGCTGGATCAGGCCGTTGTAGTCGAGGCGCCAATCCCGGCAGCGCGGGCAGGGATCGCCCATGCGCAGACAGGCAGCGTTCCTTCGTGCAGCCCCACGCTCTCGCGAGAGGGAAGGGCGGCGCGGGGCACGGGGCAGTTGGGTGGGGAACTTCGCGCCGGCAGCGGCCACGCGGGTCAATCGTTCCGCTCGGCGTCCTTCAGCCAGACGTCGAAATCGGGGGAAGCCATGATCGACTGGGCTCGATCCCACCGGCCCTGGGCGTAAGCCCAGAAATCGTAGTCGATCTTCGAGACCTTGTTTTGGATCGCCCCCCACAACGTCCAACCGACGTCGGACATCAAAGCATTCAGGCGCATCCGCGCCAACAGGTGGCGCCTGGCTTCGCCGAAGTAGGCGGCGCACAACTCGGCCATGCGGCCGGCGTCGTACTGCAGCTCTTGACAGGTGTTGCCCAACTCGAAGCAAGGGTCGTTGTTGCCGCTATATTCAAAGTCGATCAGCCTGAGTGTCGCTCCATCATCGATGTAGTTCTCGGCCAGCAGGTCGTTGTTGCACGGGACCGTCGGCAGCGCCCGGGCCGTCACGGCCCGCTCGATCTCGCCGACGGTCGGGAGCCGCTGGCGGTACCCTTCCGGGATCCGGACTTGATGTTCGTCCACCATCTCCAAGTAGAACTCGACCAGGCGGAACATATTGAAGTCTGTGAGGAAGCGCGGCCCGGCGTGCAGGCGGCGCAAGGACTGAGCGATCCGCCCTGGCATGCCGGAGGCGGCAAGCGCCTGGTTGGACATGGTCTGTCCCTGGATGAACTCGAGCACCAGGACGTTGACCTCGGGTAGATGGTGGATCACCCGGGGACCGACGCCGGCCCGGGCGGCGGCCTTGGTGTTGTGGGCCTCATTGGCCCGATCCACGGCCAGCAAATCGGTGCTGGCGCCGGGGATGCGAACGAAGTAGGGCGTGCCATCGACTTCGACGCGGAAGTTGGCGTTGGTCAGGCCGCCCGCAAGCGGCTGCCAGACAGCCTGTTTCCCCTGCCAGTCCGGAATGGCGGCGATGACCTGGTCGATACCGATGGACATGGTGCCTCCGCCTTGTGACGTATGCGGCCGCCCCCGGCGCGACGGTGGTAGGCCGCGCCGGGGGCGGGTGAGGTCGGGCTAGCTGCGGATCCGTTCGCCCTTGGGATCGTGCAGGACGTCGGCGGCCACGCTGGCCGGGACCAGATCGCCGAAGAAGTCGACCTGCAGCTTCGT
The DNA here is from genome assembly GCA_022866145.1 of Anaerolineales bacterium. Lineage (NCBI taxonomy): Bacteria > Bacillati > Chloroflexota > Anaerolineae > Anaerolineales > Anaerolineales bacterium. Next base: position 1,478 of record JALHUE010000507.1, read on the forward strand.
GCCCGGCTTGGCCAGGTCGAGCGGCAGGTAGCTGTAGGAAATGTTGCGTTTGACGGTGAAGCCGTACCCGGCGCTGCGCAGCCGACCCACGACCTGCTTGCCGGATAGAACGGCCTCACCGCCGTAGAGCGGGAGATACTCCTGCTCGCCGATCGTCAGGGTGCACAGCTTCTGGCTAACGCCCTGCGCCTTGATCTTGGCCAGCGCCTCTCGGCCGATGAACTCCCCCTTGTCGAGGCGGACACAGAAGCCGAGTCCGGCCATGTACGGGTTCTCGGTCTTGGTCACGTCCATGCTGTAATATCGGTAGGCCTTCTCCAGCCTGAGCGAGTCGAGCGCCTTGTAGCCACCCGGCTGGAGGTCGTACTTCTGGCCTTCGGCCCAGATGGCGTCCCACACCTGCATGGCCCGGGCATAGGGAACATACAGCTCCCATCCCAGCTCGCCGACATAGGTCACGCGCTGGGCGTAAGCCGGTGCCCCGCGGACTTCGATCGCCTTGGCGGACATATAGGGCAGAGCCTGGTTGGAGAGGTCGCCTTCGGAGATCGCCTGCAGCAGGTCGCGGGCGCGCGGTCCCCACAGGCCGATGACGGCATATTCCTCGGTGACGTCGCGAATCTCGACCGGGGGATCGTCGGGGCGCAGGCCCATGCGCACGAGTCCCAGGTCGTTGCCGATGAAATTCGAGCCGGTGACGATGCGGAAGTAGTCTTCTTCGAGGCGGGTGATGGTCACGTCTGTCTCGACGCCGCCGCGGGTGTTGAGGAATTGGGTGTAGACCGCCTTGCCGGCTGGGACATCGATCTGGTTGTCCGCCAGGCGTTGGAGCAGCGGCAGCGCACCGGGGCCGCGCAGGTCGATCTTGCCGAACGAGGTCATGTCGAACAGGCCGACGCGTTCGCGCACGGCCTGGTGTTCCTGGGCGACCCGGTCGAAGTACGGCGGGCGGGTCCATCCCCAGCCGCGCTGGTCGGCGCCGGCCCTGCGCCAGGCCTTTCCCGGCTGGAAGAAATTCACCCGCTCCCAGCCATTCTTCTCCCCGAACACCGCACCCTGCTCCTGCAGGCGCTGGTGCACCGGGCTGAGGCGCCGCGGCCGTGCCCACTCGTTCTCGTCATTCGGATAGCGCAGCAGGTAGTAGTACTTGACCCCTTCCCGGGTCCGTTCGGCGGCGTAGGTGGGATCGGCGTAGTAGCGGCCGAAGCGCCAGGCGTGGAAGCCGAAGACGTCGAGCGAGGGCTCGCCTTCGATGATCCATTCGGCGAGCAGCTTGCCCATGCCGCCGGCGCCGCCGTAGCCGTTGAGTGACAGGCCTGCGGCGCACCAGAAGCCGCGCACCCCGGGGAGCGGGCCCAGCAGCGGCCGGCTGTCGGGCGTGTACGCGCCTGGATGGCGAACCAGGGTGATGATTTCGGCCCGCTCGAGATGGGGAATGCGGCGAATCACCCCCTCCAGCAGTGGCTCGAACTGATCGTAGTCGGGCGGCAGCGCCTTGCCGCCGTGCTCCCACGGCGTGCCGTCGACCCAGCGGGCGGTCGGGTTGAGTTCGTACCCGCCGACGACCAGCCCGCCATTCTCCTCGCGCAGATAGACCAGGTTGTCCGGATCGCGCAGGCAGGGCGTGTCGTGCGGCAGCTCATAGCCGGGAACTGCCTTGAGGGCGATGTGCTGGTGGTCCACCGGGGTGGTCGGGATGTGCAGGCCGGCCATGGCCGCCACCTGCGGTCCCCACAGCCCGGCGGCGTTGACGACGATCTCGGTACGGATGGCGCCCTTGTCGGTCAGGACGCGAGCGATCTCGCCGCCCGGGGTCAGTTCGATCCCGGTCAGGCGGGTGTCGGTGTACACGGTCACGCCCATCTCGCGGGTGCGCCGTGCCAGGTCGGTGGTTGTCAGGTAAGGGTCGAGGTGGCCGTCCCGCGGAATGTAGAAGGCGCCGTACAGGTTCTCCTTGGAGATCGCTGGGAAATGGCTGAGGGCCTCATCCGGCCCGATGACGTCCACTTCCAGGCCGATGGCGCGCGCCTGGCTGACGTTGCGTTGGAGTTCCTTGAGCTGGGCCTCGCTCGACGCCAGGCGCAGGCTGCCCACGTGGCGAATCAGGCCAAGCTCACTGAACAGGTCGAGGCTGTACTTGCGGATCTGCATCAGGGTGGGAGAGGTGTGGAACTGGGTCACCAACCCCGCCGCCCAGCCGGATTCGCCGCTGGCGATTTCGCCCTTCTCGAGCAGCACGACATCGGTCCAGCCCATCTTGGCCAGGTGGTAGGCGACGCTCACGCCCATGATGCCGCCGCCGACGACGACAACTCTGGCTTGGTCTTTCATCGAGTCCTCCTGGAATCGAGAGAGCTGTCGCCTCACGATCCCTGCACCGGACCTCAACCGATCTGGGTGGGTTGAGGTCCCGCGCAGGGGCCGGAGGGCACGGCCTCCGGCCCCTTTGGGGAGCCAGTACTACTCGGGTGGAATCTCCTTGAAGGCGAAGTCGACGTTGATGCCGCGCGTCTTCTGGCTGTTCTTGACGATCACGTACCAGATTGCGCACAGGATGATGATCCCGAAGGCGATGATCTGAGCCCACAGGCTGCCCGGCAACGCTGAGAAGTCCCAGTTGCCAAGCACGCCCAGCGCGGGGGCGAGCAGGAAGGCGACCACCATCGCGCCGCCGAACCCGCCGCCGAGCATGCCCAGGGCTGAGAGCCAGGGCGCCTTCTGACCACGTGCCCAACCACCCAGATGCTTGCGCATCGGATACAGGAACAACACCACGCCCACAATCGTGAGCAGGCGCACCACCCAGATCAGGGTCGGGTAGCTGGCGAAGGCTTGCGGCGCCAGAACCCAGGCGGCGGCGATGAAGGCCAGCACGCCCAGCAGGGTGAAGAGCAGGGCGACGAAGCCGTTGACCGTGTACTTGGCGCCGGGCGAGGCCTCGTAGACTTCCTTGGCGCGGTAGGGCAGCAGGGCGCCGGCCAGGCAGGTGATGATGAACACGTAGCCACAGGCGAAGGTGACGCCCAGCGTCAAGCCGACCCACCCGGGCACCAAGTTGTAGGCTAGGATGACCGGGATGCTGGCCAGGAAGTAGATTAGGTGAGCGTTGACCGGGGTGTGGTAGCGCTCATTCACCCGGCTGAACCACTCCGGCAGCAGGCGGTCGAGGCTCATGGCCACCATGATGCGGGTCATGCCGATGTAGCAGTTGTGCACGATCTGGTGCGAGTTGAGCAAGTAGCCCAGGCCGATGATCAGAACGATGATCGGGCTGGCGGCCATGGCCACAGCCAGCATGTTCGGCCACAGGTAGAAGCCGTTGATCGTGGCTTCTGGAATCCCAGACCAGTAGCCGGCGCCGGCCACGTACATGAACTGGGCGCCGGCCACCTTCTCCAGGCCGACGGCCAGCAGCGCCAGCAGCAGGCCGGTCACGATCAGCGAACCGACGATGATGAAGGACTGGCTCTTGAACGAGCGGGCGTCCTTGATCTCGCCGTTCTGCTGGGCCGAGTACGTCGCCCACTGCAACGAGGTCCAGGCGATCGGGGCCACCAGCAGGGTGGCGATCATGCTGAACGGCGGATTGATGTCGATGCCGGCTCCGGTCACGGCGGCGATGGCGGTCTCGTAGAAGTTCTCCACGCCGCCACTGGCCACCGAGAAGGCGTTGATCCGTTCGACGAACTGGCTGGCCGGCGTCATGAAGAGCACGGCGAACATCGTGGCGAAGGCCGCCAGCACGACGTACCACATCACCCACTGGAACCGGACGTAGTTCTTGAAACCGCTGCACAGGATGATCATGGCGACCAGGGCGTTCAGGATGCTGACAATGATGATCCCGGTGGATTGGGTGAACCACACGCCGAGAGCGGACAGCGATGGAATGCCCAGGGTCGCGCCCAGTCCAAGGAACAAGGGCGCGAAGCCCAGGTAAGCCAGCAGCCAGCCGGAGAGGGCCACCCACTGCAGGATCCAGATCACGTAGCCCGACATCACCACCGTGAAGGCGGTGCCGCCGCCGAAGACGCGGCTCTCGAAGACGTAGTCGCCGCCTGAGCGAGGCAGGGCGGTGGAGAGCCAGACGTAGGCGAAGGCGATCGGGATTTCGATCAGCATGGCCAGCAGGATGCCCCAGACCATCTTGCCGCCCGGCAGGGCACCCGGCGCCCATAGATAGGTCCAGGGGAAGATCAGGCCCATGGTCAAGATGTTGTAGACGAATGCCGAATACGGAGACATGACCCGTATCAGGCCGGAGGCCTTGCGAGTAAAGACCTCAGGGGTTGCGGCGATACTAGCCATCACGTTTCCTCCATTCCTGATTTTGGCGACTAGATTCGGAACCCTCTCCGCCTGCTAGCTCCTATAGACACCTCCTCCTTCAAGAGGCCGATGAAAAGCCCCAACCACGACCGGTGGGGTTCCCTTCTGTGAGAAGGGCATGATTCATCAACCTGCTCGCGTCCCAAGCCTCAGCCGGACGTCAGCTGATAGCCGTCGATTTCGCCGGCACGCAGCGTGACCAGCACGCCGCGCAGGATGCCTTCACCATACTCGCTGCCGGGGTTGATGCACACCGTGCGACCGATCTTGGCAACCCCTGCAGATTCGTGGATGTGGCCGTGCAGCCCCAGGAGCGGCTGAAAAGTCTCAACCGCTCTCCGTACCGACTTGCTCCCGGCGCCGTGCAGCACAACCTGGCCCGCCTTGAAGATTTGCGTTGGCGGGTCTTTGGTCCAATCCAGCATCGGGCATGTGTCGAGGCTCGAATCAATGGGCGGATCGTGGAAGTTGAAGACGGCCTTGCCGAGGTCGGGGGCCCGGGAGGTCATCTTGTCGATCTCTGCCCACATTTCCTCCTCCGATACCTCGCGCGGAGTGTTCCAGGGTGTGGGGGTACTCAAGCCAATGCTGAGCATGGTGTGTTCGTCGTCGATCGGGACCGCCTTGCCCTCGCAGTCAACAATGTTCTCGGCGGAGGAATCCTTCAGCACGGCCAGCACGTCGACATAGTCATCGTTGCCGCCGGTGACGTAGCCCCTGATCCCCGTGCCGGCCAGGCGCTGCTCGGCGAGCTCGATCCAGGCGGTGAGCCGCTGGCGGGCCAGATCATGGAAGAGAGCATCCACAGCTTGAGGATCGGCGGCCAGGGCGCGGTATTCCTCTTCGCTCATCACCCGGCTGTAGAACCCGAGCATTCCGATCCGGTCGGTGAGCGTCTTCAGGCTCTCATCGCCTTCGATGTGCTGGACCGTGCCCTGCAGGGTGGCCCGATAGCGGCCAGGGCCCTCGCGGATGATCGGGATCGCCATCTTGCCGATGATGTCGCCGCCCATGATCAACACGTCGGCGCCATAGAACTTGCCGGCGTTGAGGAACTTGCGGTACGTCCGCTCCGAGCCGTGGACATCGGTGGCGAAGAACAGCTTGGTCGCCTTCTTATCGGTCTTCTTGCCAAACAGGGGCATGCGCGCTCTCCTCGCGGGGGATGGGGCCGACGGATTGGGTGTCCTCCCCATCCGGGCCGGCCAGCACGACCTCCAGGCCGCGCGCTTCCAGCTCGGTCCTGGGCCCGGCCTGCAGGCCGGTGTCAACGACTAGGCCGTGGATCTGTTCTAGGCGGGCGATCTCGTAGTTGGAGACTACCCCCCACTTGCTGTGGTCGGCGACGATGTACACCTGGCCTCGGGTGCGGCTGACCATCAGTTGCCCGATCTCGGCCTCTTGGGTGCTGGGGGTGGTGACCCCGTACTTCGGGCTGACGCCGTCGACGCCGATGAACGCCAGATCGGCGCCGAGCTGGCGCAGCATGTCGGCGGCGAAGCGACCGACGACCGACTGGGCGCGCCCGCTGTAGGCGCCGCCCAGGATCAGGATCTCGATCCCGGGCTCCCAGAGCTCGGCCGCAGCCCGCAGGTTGTTGGTCACCAGGATGATGTTGCTGAGATCCACCCGGGCGCGCAAGTGGCGCAGCAGGGCGTCGGTGGTTGTGCCGCTGTTGATGAAGACCGTCATGTCGCTCTGAACGCGGGCAGCGGCGGCGCGGCCGATCCAGTCCTTCTCCTCAGGGTGGAAGAGAGCACTAGCCGAAAATATCGGCTCGGTCGGCAGGCGCTGGGTGAGAATGGCCCCGCCGCGGGTGCGCTCGGCGATGCCTTGGGCCTCCAGCCACTCCAGGTCGCGGCGGACGGTCGCCTCCGACGTCCCCAGGAGATCCACCAGGTCCGCCAGGCGGGCGACGCGGTGGCTCTCGAGGTAGTTCTGGATCATCTGCCGACGCTGAGCGGGTATGAGCGCTCGGCTCACCGTGGGTTGTCCTTCCTAGGACAGCAGTACCAGCGTGAGCGAATGTGATGGAACCAGCAGGAGCTACGCAATTATTATGAGGGAGTTTGCTGGGTTTTGCAAGTTATAGGGTATAATGCGCTCAACTCCGCTCGCCTGCCACCCCCGGCCAGAAGGATCTCGACGCATGTCTATAGAAGCTGTCGGCATGGCTCCCCAGGACCGATCGGAGCGAGAGCGCTTCGAGAACGAGGTGCAGCGCATCGTCGAGGCCGGCAATCAGGGGGGCGTGACCCTGCGGCTGCTGGGTTCGCTCGCCTTCCAGATCCACTGCCCGAAGTACGGCTTCCTGCAGGAGAAGATGGGCCGGGCCTACACCGACATCGACTTTGCCGGGTATTCGCGCGAGACCAAGCAGGTCCGGGCCCTGATGGAGCAGCTGGGATATAGCGAACAGCGAGAGGTGTTCGTCGTCAGCGAGGGCAGCCGGGCGATCTTCGAGAACGGCGCCTCCGGGATGCACGTGGATGTGTTCTACGAGAAGTTGGACTTCTGCCACCCCATCCCGTGGGACGGCCGGCTCGAGGTCGACTCGCCCACCATCCCGCTGGCCGAAATGGTCTTGGAGAAGATGCAGATCGTGAAGATCAACGAGAAGGATGTGATCGACACGATCCTGTTGCTGCTGGAGCATGAACTGGGTGACGACGATCAGGAAACGATCAACATGAGCCGCATTGGCCAGATGTGCGGCGATGACTGGGGTTTGTGGCGCACCGTGACCATGAACCTGGACAAGGTCAAAGTTCTGGCGCAGGGCTACGCCGCGCTGGAGGCCGGCGACAAGGCCCGCTTGGCCGGCCAGATTGACAAAGCGCTGGCGCGAATTGAGGCAGCCCCCAAAACTATGGGCTGGCGGCTGCGTGCCCGCGTCGGCGATCGGGTCAAGTGGTACAAGGAAGTTGATGAAGTCGACTAACTCCCCCTAGCCCGGGACGAAGGGCTGTTGGATCACTCAAAGGGCGCGGGCTGCCGCGCTGGCAGGAGAACGCCATGGCTAGTCTGGTTCGAGAGTTGATGCACCCGGGTCTGATCACCTGCCGGCCCGACGCCCCGCTGGGGCAGGTCGCCGTCTTGCTGGACCAGCACCACGTGCATGCCCTGATCGTGGC
>JALHUE010000508.1 GCA_022866145.1 Anaerolineales bacterium
CCAGCGGGATATTCGCCGCCATCTCGGCGTGGCCGATCAAGACGTACTCTTCGAACGTGCGAACGTCCAGGACCTTGATCCGCTCAGGATCGGCCTTCCACATCTCGTAGGCCTCCCGGGCAGTCACATACAGCCCCAGGCCGGTCACTTTCTCTTCAAGCACTTGGTGTTTTGAATGAGGGGTGGATACTTCAACGGTACTCATGATTCATTCTCCCTATTTGGAACTTTCAACAGGTCGGACGGCTGAATCCCCGGCAGCAAATAGATGATCCGCACCGATCAGATCAAGCAAGCCGGCCCTCCTCTCGTTGTCCATCGCCGATTTATCGCGCATTAGAAGTCAGGATCCGGGTAACGGACTGTACGGTCTTCCTATCCACGTCACAGTGATGGGCTTGCGTACAGGAACCCGCTGGTGCTTTTCAGCCGGATAGCCAATCACGCACGTTGCATGTGGAATGCAACCTTCCGGGATACCGAGCATCTGAATCAAAGGCGGGTAGCCCTGGCAGGCGGGCGCCAAACGCCCCATAGAAGACGTTTGGCGCCCGTTTTCATCACAAGGTTGTTTCCTGATTACCCAAGCCGCACACCTTCCACCTCGAGCCCGCCTCCTTGAGGAAGTTTGCTCCAGCTCCTTTTCTGCCATTCTTCCTTGAGCACTTCAACTGCCGCCTGCTCCAGGAATTGCGGCGCGGCCCATGCGTCCACATCGAAGTCGTTCTTGATGTAGCCGTGGCTGACCATGAAATCCTTACCGATCTTAATGCATTCCATGTTCTGCGCGCTCAGGCTCGGCACCATGTCGACGTGCTTGATGCCCTGGTAGGTATCCTCGACGTCCAGGTAGAACGTCTGCTTGTCGAGGATGGCCGCCGCGGCACGCTTGTGCTCATTCGCCCAGCGCCCGACCTTGATCATGCCTTTCAAGAACGTGACGACGAGCTCGGGGTGTTCCTTGGCCATCACGTCGGAGCAGGTGATGACGGCGGGGACGTTGGTCACCTGCAGGGTCCAGTCGGGGTAGCGGGACAGATCCTCAATGGCCTTCAGCTTGCCCGTGGCTTCCATGAGATGCTGCGTCACATTGCTTTGTGTAAAAATTGCATCGACCACGCCACCCAGCAGCGCCTTTTCCAGAGGCCGAAAAGCCAGGTCGTGCTTGTGGTCACGCTTCAGCCAAGTTTCCGACGGGTTTTCCATCGGGTCCAACATTTCGGGCTTGTCGTACCAGTCATCCGGGTAGGGGAATTCCACGATCTCCACATCGGCGCGGGTCATGCCGTTCAGCCGCAGCATCAGCTCGATGCCCTGTTCCTCCTGGAATCGCCACCAGTCCATCTTGATGGTGTTCAGGCTCTTCGAAAGGCCGACCTTCTTGCCTTTCAGATCCTGCATGCGGTAGATATCGTCCCTGGCGCGCACCATCATGCAGCCGCCTTCGTAGACGTGCGTTGCACCCAACAGCACAGTGCGGCGAAGGTCGGCGTGAACCTGTATAGGAGGGGTCAACCCGCCGAAGCGGATGAGGTTATCCATGTTGTGGATGTAGTGCGGATACCAGTTGTTCTCGCGGCGGGAGCGGAGGAAGGCGAACTTGACGCCGATCTTCTTGTACTCCTCGCGAGTCCAACCCAGTTCCTGGTCGACATTACTGGCAGACACGAGTGGACAATTTGTGTAGTAGACCTCGTTCCAATCCAGCGGGACTGTGTCAGATTTTCGTTCTTGAATTTTTGTAGCCACGGCTTGCTCCTTTTTTAATGTTTTTGGTTTTGAGATTTTTGTCTTGACTGCACTTTTACTTGTCTTCTTGGCCATATTTATGTTTCTCCTTCTGATGCTTATCACCTTCTGTGCCATCTTCTGCGGCGCACAAGGAAGTGTACGCCGCTTCCTCTCGATTACCCAAGCCGCATGCTTTCCACCTCGAGCCCGCCTCCTTGAGGCAGCTTGCTCCAGCTCCGGCGCTTCCATTCTTCCTTGAGCACTTCAATAGCCGCCTGCTCCAGGAATTGCGGCGCCGCCCAGGCGTCCACATCGAAATCGTTCTTGATGTAATCGTGACTGAACATGAAATCCTTGCCGATCTTGATGCATTGCATGTTCTGCGCGCTCAGGCTCGGTACCATGTCAACATGCTTGATGCCCTCGTAGGTATCCTCCGCATCCAGGTAGTAGGTTTGCCGGTTGAGGATCACCGCCGCGGCATGCTTGTGCTCGTTCGCCCAGCGCCCGACCTTGATCATGGCCTTCATGTAGGCGACGACGAGTTCGGGGTGCTCCTTGGCCATCACCTCGGTGCAGGTGATAACAGAGGGGGTGTTGGCAACCTGCACCCTCCAATCTGGGTAGTGGGACAGGTCTTCGATCATCGCCAATTGGCCTGTCGCTTCCTGGAGGTGCTGCCAGACCTTGCTCTGGGTGTAGATGGCGTCGACAGCGCCGCCCAACAGCGCCTTCTCCAATGGGCGGAAGGCCAGGTCGTGCTTGTGGTCACGCATCAGCCACAGCTCCGAGGGGTTGTTAATGGGCGGGCCCATCAACTCCGGCTTGTCATACCAGTCATCCGCGTAGGGGAACTCGACGAGCTCGATATCCTTCATGGTCATGTCGTTCAGCATCAGTATGTTCTCGATGCCCATGTGTTCCTGGATGCGCCACCAGTCGTTCTTGATGGTGTTCAGGCTCTTCGAGATGCCGACCTTCTTGCCTTTCAGGTCCTTCATGCGGAAGATCTTATCGCTGGCACGCACCATAATGCCGCCGCCTTCGTAAACCCAGGTCGCACCAAGTAATACGGTGCGGCGCAGGTCAGCATGCACCTGGATCGGCGGGTAGAGGCCGCCGAAGCGGATCAGGTTATCGAGGTTGTGGATGTAGTGCGGGTAGAAGTTGTTCTCGGGTGCGTGGCGGAAGAAGGCGTACTCGACGCCGATCTTCTTATACTCCTCACGGCACCACCCCAATTCCTGGTCAACATTGCTGGCGGATATCATGGGGCAGTTGGTGTACCACACCTCTTTCCAGTTCAACGGCACTGTGGTGGATACTCGTTCTGTCTTGGCCATCGTGAGCTCCTTTCGGGTTGGGTCTAAGGCTCAGCGGAAGTTCGGTTCGTCGTGATCCTACTCGAGCTGCGATCCCGCTTCAATCCGCGGCTTGTCGCCAAACGCCGGTCCAGCACGGATAGCGGCTTGCTCGTCACCGGCTCGGGCCGCAGGGCTGAGCAGCGTATCACCTGCCGGTCCCGCCTCGCCGCGTGCGGTCACCCTTCGGGGTTTGGATCCGTACCTGCG
>JALHUE010000509.1 GCA_022866145.1 Anaerolineales bacterium
ATGAGATCGGGGCGAATGTCAAGGGAGCCCCGGCCAGGATATACTGGCGCACCTTCGATCATGGAAATGCGGCTCCGCCGCAGGCGCCCCGTCCCGTCGCGCATGGGCTGTGCGGGAGGACGAATGTGCGCCCTTCGACTATCCGTGCACTTGTGCCCGGAACTGAGGTGAGGTGTGCCAAGACCACCCAGCATCGGACCCATGGTTCGGGTCATCGCCGGCGCGGCCCTGGGCGTTTTGGCGGCGAGCGCATGTCTGAGCCCGCCTCCTGTTGGCAGTTCTTCCCCTGCGCCGGCCGCGACCAGCTCGCCCACTCTCACAGCCGCTCCCTCCACACCCCAGCCGGGGACCACGGCTATCGAGGCTACTGCCGCGCCGATCCCTCGCATCCCGACCGGCTTACCCCTCTCCGATCTCGCCTATGCCGTGCCTCTGACCATCCGTCACGTCTCAACCGAGAGCGCCACCCTGTACTTCGAGCTGCAGACACCGTCGGCCGGGAGGGTGCTGGTCCAGCCCGAAGATGGCTCTGCCCTTCCGCTCGAAATCGCGCTTGACCCTTCGAACGCTCGTTGGCTGCGCACCCTGGAGGGATTGTCCCCGGCGACTCGCTATCGTGTCGTCGTCGCCCTGGAGGCGTCGGGTCAACCCGCCCAACAGCCCCAGTTCCGGTCCCGGGAATGGGGTCCGGTGAGCTTTCGTACCGTCGCCGAGCAAGGCGGGCTGAGGATCGGCGTGATCGGCGATGCCAGCTTCGGTGATCCATCCACCTTCGAGTTGGTGCGGCAGATGGAATCCGCCGATCTGGATTTCGTCCTGCACGCCGGGGATGTCGTCGATGAGACCGAAGCCGGGAGTGATCCATTTGACTCCTATGCTGAGAAGTTCTTCGCTCCCTTTGAACCCTTGCTGACTCAAATGCCGGTGTACACGGTCCTCGGGAATCACGACTACGACGCCGACATCCGCTACCAGGGAATGCCCTTCTACGATCATGCCTTCCCCCCGTTTCCCGGCGCAGAGATCCCGCAGCAGGGGCAGCCTGAGCGGCTTCAGTACTACGCCTTCGCCCGAGGCCAGGTCCAGTTCCTGATGCTGGACAGCCAAGTGTTCTTCGGCGTCGAAGGGCGGGAAGAAGAGACTCGCTGGCTGGAAGAACGGCTGAGCGATTCGCGGTACCGCCTCACGATCCCCGTCCTGCACGTCGCTCCGTACAGCAGCAGTTCCGTCCATCCGACGAACAGTCTTCCAATGCGCCAGGGGTGGGTGCCGCTCTTCGAGGGCGCCGGCGTGCCATTGTCTTTCTCCGGGCACTTCCATGAATACGAACGGCTCATCGCCCGTGGGATCACCTTTATCGTGTCTGGCGGAGGCTCGTCGAGGCTGTATGCGCCTGGAGAAGAGCTGCCCGAAAGCCAGGTCTTTGCCCGCCGGACGCACTTCGTGCTGATGGAGATCGACAGCGACCGGATCGAGTTGACGGCGATTGCCCTGGGCGGCGAGGTGTTGGATCAAGCGGTCATCTCCCTGCCCCCGATCTCCGGCTGAAGGCATCCCCGCGGAACCCCGCAGGCAGGAGCCCCCGAACCAGTCGGTCCGGATCCGCCGCCCGCGAGCTAGCCCTTAGCTTCCGAGTCCGACCCGATCGGAACGACCCAGTCTCAGGCCGGCCTCGGTGGGGGGAGGGCCTGTGCTAGCCTGCCGAGATCGCCAGACGTGCAGGATTTCTCCCCAGACTGGCCCGCAAGTTGGCTCTGACTTCCGTCCCGCCACGGCGTGACATTCATGCCGCTAGACCTACCAGAGCGCGTGAGGTAGGCTCATATGAGCGCCATCATGCAGGGCGACATTGGCCCGGCACCGGAACGGGGAAACCCCTACGCGCCGGACTGCCAGGGGGTCGATGCTGACGGCATGGTCTCGATGTGCGCAAACGCGTCGGAGCGGTGGTGGTGGCAGGAAAGCGAACCTCGCCGCTTGATAGGAGACCTAGTGGCCAAGATCGATGACCTGGTGCAAGGCTTCCTTGCCCAAAGGACGATTGCCGTCGTCGGTGTCTCGGACAGGCGAGAGACAGGCTGCAACCTCGGCTACCGCAAGTTCAAGAAGGCGGGCTACGCCGTCTGGCCGGTCAATCCACGCTTGACGGAATTCGAAGGCGCAGCGTGCTTTCCGGATCTCAAGTCGATCCCCGAGAAGCCTGATGCCGTGTTCATCCTGGCGAATCCGATGGTCACCGAGCAGATTGTCCAGCAATGCATCGAGCTGGGGGTCCAGCATGTCTGGATGCACTGCATGATGGGCACGAAACCCGGCCTGGCTTCAGGCATGACCAGCGTCTCTCAGGAAGCCGTGCAGCGCTGCCGCGAGCATGGGATCGCTGTGATCCCCGGCAGTTGCCCGAACCAGTTCCTGAATCCGGACTTAGGCCATTCCGCCATGCGAGTGCTGTGGCGGGCGCTGGGCTTCATGAAGGTCAATGGGAGCAGCAAGGCGGAGGCCCGGGCCTGACCTTCGGGGTGCACGGAGTTACTGCGTGAAGCGGATCCTGGTCGCCTAGGCCACAAACGCCGGCTCGACGGGGGAAGTCGCCAGAGCGATCGGCGAGGTGTTGGCTGAGGCCGGGTTTCAGGTGGATGTCCGGGCGCTGAGCGAGGGCCCTAGGCTCGACGGGTACGACGGCGTCGTCGTCGGCGGGCCGATGATCATGGGCTGGCACCGACAGGCGCGCGCCTTTCTTCGCAGACACCGACAGGCCTTGGAGCGGATTCCGTTCGCGATCTTTGTGATGGCCATGAGTCTGACGGAGACCGGGGAGTCGGAGGTTGATGGAACGCCGGCTGTAGTCGATCCTGAGCTTCCCAGGCGTGCGGCCCGGGCAGGGCATCTGAGCTTCAAGGAGCGCTATGCCTGCCTCTCCAGACCCTTGAGGCCGGTTCTGCATGCTGCCCGTCCAGGCCCGGCCGGTGTCGGTGGGAGTCTTCGGCGGACAGCTGGAGTACGGCCGGCTCAAGTGGTATGCCGTGATGTTCGTCATGGTCGTGCTCAGAACGCCCGCCGGGGATC
>JALHUE010000510.1 GCA_022866145.1 Anaerolineales bacterium
CGCCGCGCTGGCGGCGTTCAGGCGAACCGAGAGTCGCTGGAGTTCCTGGCGCACATCCTCCGCCGTTTCGTTCTTGACCGCCGCGCCAGCGTCCGGTCCCTGGAAGGCTTCCCAGGGCTTGGGCTGAATGGCGGGTTCTTCCCCCTCGGCTTCATGAAGTAATCGGCTGATGGCCACACCGGCGGCCAGTTCGGCAGCAGGGTCCGGCTCCGAGGCGAGCGCGGCAGTGCCTGCGCCGGCCGGGGCCAGGCGGTTCTCACCCAGCACGGCCGCAACGTCGGCCGGTATCGGCCGGCTGAGGCTGGCTACGAGCGAGACTGGCCATAGCCGCATGTACGGATTCTCGCCTCCCAGATAGCGGTAGGCGACGGCGGCCGTTGGGTCATCGGCTGCACATCGATGCAGCGCTTCGACCCCCCGGGCATTCTCCCCTTGGCGAATCCAGTGCAGGGCCTGGACGAGCCGGAAGGCAAGCGTCTCCGGCCAGCGGCGGGCGCCGCGCTCGGCGTGTGCCAAAGCCGCTTCGGGCTGCTCGTCGGCGAGGGCAGCCTTCATGGCGATCAGTGTTGGGAGCGGGAGATCCGGATCAGCGACAAGCACCTCGCCTGCCAGTCGCCGGGCGCGATCAGAGTGGCCTGAACGGAGGGCGGCCAGAGCCTCGGCCATCGAGACTGCCCAGACGGGGGCCTGCTCCGGGAGAGGCGTCAGCCGCAGGGCAAGGGCACAACACTCGAAGATCCGCGCCCTGGCGGCCATTCCCTGAGCGCGCAGGATGGCGGCGAGGGCCTGGTTGGCAACCGGGTCTTCCGGGTCTACCACGACCAAGGCCGCCAACCGCCCACTGGCGAGCTCTTCGAAGCCGAGCTCCCCCTCGGCGGCGGCGAGCAAGCGGGTGACCTCTCGGTCGCCGGGCCAGGCACTCAGCCAATCGGCCGCCACGTGCCGGATGTAGTCCGGTCGTCCGGCGAGCTTGGCAGCGTTGAGCACAAGAAGCAGGTTTGCGCGATCAGTCATTACAGCACCGCCTGGAGCGGGATAGCGCCGTGCACCAATTCAAGGGCGCGGACGGCGGCCAACTGATGAAGGGTATCGGCGTCTTGCGGGTCGAGCTCGACGGCCCGCTCGAACATGCGACTGGCTTTCGGATAATCCTTGATGCTGCGCAGGACGGCACCTGCATGGAAGTGAGCCGAGGCGCTCCCTGGGTCAAGAGCGATTGCCCTGTGGAACTGCTCGAGGGCGCGGCCGAATTCCCTGCGTGCCTCGTAGGCCAGGCCGAGTTCGACGGCCGCTTCTGCCCCGGAGGGGGCGAAGGTCGAGAGCACGTCGATGGCCCGGTCGAGCTGGCCCAGCTTCCGAGCCAGACGGCCGAGGGCGACCCGGGCCTGCGCCGCACGCGGAGCGAGGTCTACGGCCCGCTCCGAAGCGGCCAGCGCTCCCGCAAGGTCCCCGCTACCCTCGCGCGCATCGCTCAATGCCAGCCACAGTCGCTCGTCCTCGGGGTACTCGTTCTGCAGGCGTTCGATCTGCAGGATCGCCTCGGCGTACTTTCCGATGCGGATCATCACTGCCAGACGACCGAGGTGGGCGGGCAGTGGCTCGACAAGCTTGGCGGCGGCGCCCTCGTAGGCCTGGAGTGCCTTGTCGTGCTTGCCCACGGCCGCATAGATATCCCCTACGGCCATCAAGACCCTGGCATCGTCGGGGCTCAAGCGGTACGCGGCCTGGATCAACTCGCTGGCTCGCTTCGCGTTTCCTTTTCCGTGGGAAGCGAGGGCAGCCCCGACCCAGACGTGTGGATCCTCCGGCAGCAGGCCGCAGGCCTGGTCGAACCAAGCCTGTGCCAGGCTGAAGCTCTGCGCCTCGAGGGCAGCGGCACCGGCTTCCTTCCAGATTCCGCCGACCCGGGGCAAGCTCTCGAGCACGGGTTCATACTCATGAACCGCCGAGGCCGGCTGACCGGCTTCGGCCAGGGCGCGGGCGTACGCCAGGTGGTAGTCCTGCCTCTCAGGCGCCAGGGTCACAGCTTGCTGGAAATGAGGCAGTGCCCGCTGGCGGTCGGCGGAGTCGCCGTAAGTGGACCCCAATTCGAAATGCCAAGCCGCTTCCTGTGGCCAGGCGGCGAGCGCCTGGTTGAACTCACTGATGGCGGCCTCCTCCTGTCCGAGCTGAAGGAAGGTCCGGCCCCGGAGCATGGCCACCAGCGGTCGCAGCGCGGCAGAGAAGGCGGCGGCATGGTAGCAGTCAAGTGCCAAGGCCGGAGCTCCCTGGCCGGCGTGCGCCATGCCTTGAAGCAGATCCGTCCATCCACTGCCGGTTGGCGAGACCAGCCGCAATGCATCCAGCGCCTCCGCCGGAAGCCCGGCGCGCAAGCAGGCGATGCCCAGGGTCTGCGCCGAAAGGATGTCCAAGGACTGAGCGAGGGATTGCCTCAGGGCGGCACGTCGGCCTTCGTCGTTCGCAAGTCGGTACAAATCCGCGCGAGGCTTCAGCGTGCTCAGTTGGCTGGAGTAGGCAGGCAGCTGCGACAGGCTTTCTTCGAGCTGTGTCCACCGATCCCATGCCTGGATATCGAGCCAGGATGCACTCGGAGCGTGCGCCGCAGCCCCGACGAACGTGAACAGCCAGGCAGCATCAGCGAGACGAACGAGGCCGTCCAGTGCTTCCAGCTGGGTGTCCTCGGAAGGGCTAGGAGCGAGCAGATCGGGCCGAAGCACATGCTCCCACCCACCGACCTCGCGGGCTGCGCGCGAGATCCACCACCGATCGGCCGGGCTGGGGTCCTGGGGCAGGGTGGCCTGGGCGAAGGCGAAGCCTGCTTTCTCTGTCTCTCCAAGTTGGGCGTGAGCCAGCACCCGCAGGCAAGCGTGCGCGACCACGGGAAGGGAGTCACTGGACTCTGAATCCAGCAATGCCAGGACCTTGCCCGGCTGCCCAGAGCGGAGCAGGCAATCGGCCAGTGACAACCGGGCCTGGGGGTCTTCGGGGGTGCACTCCAGCGCCAGCTCGAGCACAGGCTGGGCGTCGGCAATTCGCCCCCGCGCCAGGAACGCCTGCCCGGCAGCGACGAGAACCTGGGGATTGGCTGGAAATGCCGTCAGCGCTTCACGGTACGCCGCGGCAGCTGCCGGTAGATCGCCTGACAGGCCGAGCTCCCGGGCGAGGGCCAGATGGGTTCGTGGGTCTGTCGGAGCCGCCTTCACCGCCCGGCGATACAGCTCGGTGGCGGCCGCAAGGTGGCCGCAGGTGTGTTCGGCCTCGCCTGCGGCGAGGACAAACTCCAGGTTTGACGGTTCGAGATCGGAAAGGGCGGTCCATGCGATGCGGGCCTGTTCGCGATCACCGGTGAGGCCGGCGATCTCGGCCAATGCCAAGAGGGGAGCCGTTTCCAGCGGGGCGAGGCGATGGGCGCGCCGCAGGGCGAGCTCGGCGAGGGAGGCCTCTTTCAGAACTGCCAGCACTCCCGACAGGCGCAGCAGGAGGCCGGGATCATCCCGACTCAGGACGAGGGCATGCGCGACCGCGGCGCGTTGCAGGCCCGTGTGCTCCAGCTTCGCAGAGCTGTTGGCAAGGGACAGCCACCCCTCGAACTCGGCTGGTTCGAGTTCGACCAGGCGCTGGTATGCCTGGAGGGCGGCGTTGTCAGCCCCCGCCGCAACTGCAATCGACCCCAGCTGGCGGTAGACCTCCGGATTCGCGGGTGCCAAGCTAGCGGCCTGCTCGGCGAGCGGCATAGCCTTGTCCCACATCTCGCAGGCGGCGAACAGCCGGGCGAGCTGCAGGTGAAGCTGCATCGAAGCGGGGTGGGTGGCGCGCAGGTCGTTCAGTGGATCCAGCGCCAGCGCCGGCTGGTCGGCCTCCAGGGCCGCGTCTGCCAGGGCCAGCGCAGCCTTCAGGTGGGTCGGGGAGTCGGTTCCGGCCAGCTTGGCGACAGCAGCCAGGTAGTGCTGCGCGGCAGCGATGGCATTGCCAGCCAGCATCTGTGAGCGGGCGAACCAGTAGTGAGCTTCCGGTTCAACCGGCGGATGGTCCAGCGCAGCTGCTAGGTGCTTTGCCGCCCATGCAACCGAGCCCGAATCGCCGGTCTGCTCGGCGTAGGCAATTCCAACCCGTCCAGCCAGAAGGTGATCGACCCCTGGTGCCTCGACGGGAAGGTCGCGCAAGTGGCGATAGGCTTCGCTTGCTTGGCCTGTCTGCTCACAGAGGGCGGCCAACTCCATCCGAACAGCCGCGTCGTTCGGGAGCATCTCCGCCGCCCGCTGAAGGAGGAGAAGGGACTCCTCTGGGCGTCCGAGCTCGCGCAGCCAAGTTCCTGCCTGCCGCAGCCAGTTTCCTGGGGCAGGGTGGGATCCGACCGCGGTGACGGCGTGGGCGGCGGCTTCTGTCGTTCGGTCTCGTGCACGAAGCCAGTTGGCGTAGGCCATCAGCAGGTGGGGTTCCCCGGGGACAGCCTGGACGCCGGAGGCCAGCGTCGCGCCGGCGAGGGACTCCTCGCCGGCTGCCGCCTGCATGTCAGCCAGAGCGATCCAGGCTTGTGGCTGATCGGGATGGGCGCTGACAAGTGCGTGGAGCTGGCGGCGAGCCGTCTCTGGGTGACCCGAGGCTCCTGCCGCCCGGGCGAGCAGAATGTGCGCCTTCAGCGGTTGGTCGCCACTCGCCAGGATTCGATCGGCCAACTGGCGGGCGCAATCAGGGTCGCCCGCCTGCAAAGCGCATTCGGCCAGATCGGGCAGGTAGCGCGGATCCGCCTCCGCCAGGGCATTCAAAATCGGGAGGGCCTGCTGTGGCTTGCCTGTGGCCACCAGGCCAGCTGCCAGCACCTGTTGTGCTTCCGGCAATCCAGGCGCCAATCCGAGGGCCACGGTTGCGGCCTGGACGGCGTGTGCATCCTGTCCGCTGGCGGAGAAGAACTTGGCACGTTGGACCCAGGTGGAGGCTGAGGCCGGCGCCCGACGTGCCATCTCTGCCGAAACCGCTCCGGCGAGCCGAAAATTGCCGGCTGAAGCTGCCAGCTGCTCAGCCCGCTCGAGCCAGACCCACGGGAGATCTCTCAGCCGAGTAGGGCCTGCTGGCAGGTCTGCCAGCAGGCGAATGGCGCCTTCCCGGTCACCGCGCCCCAGAAGGGCGGCCGAGCGGGCGATGGATTCCTCAAAGGACTCGGGGTTGTCGGCAAGCATGTGAAGCGCTTGGTCAGCCTTGTCGAGGGTCGCCTGGCACCAGGCCAGAGCTGCACGGCGGCGAGGGGTAGCCGAGGCGCCGAGGGCCCGCTGCCGGGCCTCGAGGCTGAGCACCAGCTCTTGCTGGGCTTCGGCGAATTCGGCGAGACGATCGGCGATGTCGGCCGTCGCTTCCTGTGCCAGATCCCAGGCCTGCTGCAAGGCTCGGTGCCCCTCTTCGAGGCGGCCCGGCAGTTGGGCAGGGGAGGCGGTGGCGATAGAGCGAGTGAGGTCCTTCGGAGATCGGTCGTCCCGAGTCTCCAGGTCCGCCAGGCTGGCGGCTAGCCCATCCTCGCCAATCTGGTGCAGAGCCGTGATCGCTGGTGTGATGTCATCGCCCAGGGCCGCCCGCAGGCGACCGTCGGCGTCCTCTCGGGACTCGTTCGCCAGCAGAGCATTGACGGCGGCCTTCAAGAACGGAGCATTACGGCCGGTGAACGCTAACCCTAGGCACGCAGTCGGGTCAACCATGTCCGGCCAGGCACAAGCCAGCGCCTCGGCCCAGGAGTCGTCATCCCTCAGGTACTCCGACCACGGAGATCCGAGGTCATGCTGCGAAGACCAGACGATCGTCTGGCTCAACGTCGAGAGCCGCTCCAACGCCTCGGCATCCGTCAGCGGCTCGGTCTCACCAGCCAGAATCGAGTGCAGCTGGTCATCCGCCAGGCGGCGAAGGCGGACGCAGGCTGTCAGGATGTCCACAGGTCGAACATCTTCGATGGCTTCAGTGGCGAGAATTCGGGCCAGGGTATCCGGGTCGTGCATAGCGTTCCAGATAGTCGGAACGCGCAGCAGCCGGCCGAGCAGGGAGGCGCAGGCAGCGGGCGACAGGCGATGCCCGAACGCCTCGACGACGTCGGTGTCATTGAGCATCCCGTTCCTCACGAGGCCAGCAAGCCGGCCGGGGCGATCTGGGTGGTGACCCAGTAGGAGAGCAAGACCAGCAGCGTCCCGAAGGCGATCAAGAAGACGCCAATCCCGTTGGCGGTCCTGACCAGCTGGTTGATCGATAGGACAAGCTCGGAGGCACTGCTGACCAGGCCGCTGATTTCGTCGCCGATCCCTTTCTGGCCGAGCTTGGCAGTTTGTGCGGCCAACGTGCGGATCTCCTTACCGTAGCTGCGGCTGAGCAGGATGAAAGTGCCGAGCAGGATGAACAGAATCCCGATGGCGAGCATTGCCACCGCGATCACCAGCTGTAGGTCGTGGAGTGAAAGGGGAATCATGGCCGCCTCCTGCACAGAGTGTGTCTGGAGGCGGACGTTGCAACTAGCGTGCCAGTGGGTCCTTAGGCGGCCAGCGCCCGCAGCTCGGGTGGGAGGTGGCCCACGTCGATGATTTCCTCATCGCAAAAAAGCATGGCCCGCTCGATCGAATGCCGGAGTTCGCGGATGTTGCCCGGCCAGGGGTGAGCCTTGAGGGCGTCGACGGCCCGCGGCGAGATCCCGGCGATCTGGTTCCCGGTCCTCTGGTTGAGCTGCCGGATGAAGGTTCCAACCAGGGCCGGGATGTCGGCTGGGCGCTGGCGCAGGGGGGGCAAGTGGAGGTCAACCACTTTGAGCCGATAGTACAAGTCCTCGCGGAAGGCGCCCTCATGAATCATGGCTGGCAGGTCGCGGTTGGATGCCGCCAGAACCTGGACATCGACAGCAATCTCGGTGACGCCGCCGATGCGTCGAAAGCGCTGCTCGTCGAGCACGCGCAGCATCTTTGCTTGCATATCGGTCTTGGTCGACGAGATTTCGTCCAGGAACAGAATCCCGCCGTCAGCGACTTCGATCAGGCCGGGCTTGCGCTTGGTTGCGCCGGTAAATGCCCCGGCCTCGTGGCCGAAGAGTTCGGATTCAATCATCGTATCTGGAAGGGCGGCGCAGTTGATGGGCACAAAGGGCTGATTGGCACGCGGTCCGGCCTTGCGGATGGCCTGGGCCAACACTTCCTTGCCTGTGCCGGTTTCTCCGGTGATCAGCACCGAGGCGCACACTTGTGCGGCCCGCATCGCCTCGTCGTAGATCTGTTTCATCGCCGGTGTCTCGCCGATCACCCAATCGGCATCGGCCTGGGCAGCCCGCCGCAGCAGCGCCAGCTCCCTGCGCAAGGCGACCACTTCCTTGGCGCGATCCACGGCTTGCAGCAGGCGATTGAAGTCGACCGGCTTCTGTAGAAAATCCTGGGCGCCCTTCTTCATGGCTTCGACTGCGGTGTCGACCTCGCCATAGGCGGTGAGCAGAATGACCGGAGGCGATGGGGTTTCGAGCATGATCCGGTCCAGCAAGGTCAGGCCGGAGCCGTCGGGGAGCATCATGTCCAGCAACACGACGTCGGCCTGACCCTGGTCGATGAAGTGGGCTGCGTCCTTCAGGGTCCCGGCCTGCAGCGTCTCATAGCCGGCATCATGCAAGGCTTCGGCGACAAACGAGCGCGCCGTTTCTTCGTCGTCGACGATCAGAATCGTGGCTGTCATCTGCCCTTCCCGTGGCCGGCCGGCGGGCCCGAAGGTAGGCGAACGGTAAACAGAGTGCCGGCACCGGGGTACGACTCGGCCTGAATGCTCCCCTTGTGGGCTGCGACGATGCGCCGGCTGATGGCAAGGCCGAGTCCGGTGCCATCCTTCTTGGTTGTGAAGAACGGATCGAAGATCCGGGCGACCTGGTCGGCCGGAATGCCGGGGCCGGTGTCGGCGATCTGCAGCTCGACCATCTCGCTGGAGGCGGTAGCCGGTTTGGACGATAGCCGAACCGACAGCGTCCCCCCGTCGGGCATGGCCTGGATGGCGTTCGAAATCAGGTTGACCAGGACCTGCTCCATGGCCCGCGGGTCGGCCGGGACCTTCGGCAGGCTAGGCTGCAGCTCCGCGTGCGGGCGGATCTGCGCCTGCCCAAGGCGCGGCCGCCAGCGTTGCAGCAGCATCTCGACCATCCCCGCCAGGTCCACCGGCTCCATCTTGAGTTCCAGCGGACGGGCGAACAGCAGGACGTCGCGCATGAGTTGATCGAGCCGGTTGCATTCCTTGTGGACCCGGTCGAGGGAGGGGTACAGGGGATGCTGTTCGCCCAGCCGGGAAGCGACGAGCTGGATCCCGGTGCTGATGTTGTTGATGGGATTCCGGACCTCATGGGCGAAGATGGCGCTGACTTCTCCTAGGATCGCGCGCTGGGACAGGACCTCGCTCTGGCCCGCCAGCGCCTCCCTCTCGGAGAGATCCTGGATCGACACTGCCAGATAGACCTCCTCGCCGTGCTCGATCGGAGCGACGCGGATGTGCGCCGGGAAAGGGGTGCCGTCGCGGCGGTGCAGGATGAGCTGCGGGCGTTCACCGACACGGCGGTGCCCGGCGGCATCCAGTAGGGTCGCGGTCAGATCATCGGGGCTGATCAGAAGATCATTCACCGGCAGATTGATCAGCTCCACCGGCTGGTAGCCCAGCAGGTCGGCCGCAGCCTGGTTGCAGCGCCGGACCCGCAGGTCTCGGTCCAGAGTGAGGAAGGCCTCGGCGGCGACACCAAAGACGGCTTCGAGCTCACGCCCGGCTTGCCCTCCCTCGGCGGCCTGCGCCGTCGCTTGGGCTGCAAGGCCAGCCAGGCGTAGGGCTGCATGGGACAGGCTGGCCACCAGGCCCAGCAGGGCCGCTGCCTCCTGCGGCACCTGTTCGGCGGCTTTCCAGCCGGCGAAGGCCACGCCGATCCAGGCGTCCGGCTCTCCAATTGTGGCGGCCTGTAACGCTGCCAGGCCTGCGGCTCTGGCGGCCTTGTGGATCGGGTGGCTGGGACGTTGGCCGATCATCCACGTCGATTCTTGGCGGAGGGGCTCGAGTTGCGCCGGGGGCAGGGACGACGGGAAGCTTGCCGGGAGGTCCCCGACCCGCAGATACTCCGGGGCCGTCGGCGACAGTCGGTACATGCCCACGACGTCGCACCCGAGCAGGTCCCGCGCCAATGCTAGCACCCGCGCAGAGCTATCGGCGGCGTCGGCTTCCAGGGCGGCAGCCATGCCGCCCAGCGCGGACAGCCGGGCGCGCTGGGCTTGGTCTTGCTCGTCGGCGGTCCGGCGCTGAGCGGATGGGCGCAGGCGGGCGACGATCGCCGAGCGAGCCGCGCCGACCGCAACGGCACGTAGGTCCACCTCCAGGGGTCCGCTCGAGCGCCGCTCGAGCAGGGTGTCCTCGAGGATGGTTTCGCGGTGCGGAGTGGATGACCTCAGGCCAACAGCCACTCGCTGCCCCGGCTCGCCGGGGAACAGCAGGGTCAGGTCCATGCCCTCGACGTCGCTGCGGGCGTACTCCGAGATCAGCAGGAAGGCGTGGTTGCAGGTAAGCAGACGGCCGGCATCGCCGCTGAGCACGATCAGCGCGTCGTCGGTCGTGTCGGCCAACACGCGGAAGAGGTCTCGAGAAAGGTCAGGCTTGAACAGCCGGGCGATCGGGTTGGTCGAGGCGACGTTGGATGGCAACGCTCAGACTCGTACGGCGGCGTCCGAGCGCTTGCGGTGGCGCAGCCGGGCAGGCAGGATCCCTTCGATCGCCCGGTACTTTGCCACCGTGCGGCGGGCCACATGAATGCCGTCGCGCCCTAGCAGGACGACGATGTCGTCGTCCGTCAACGGCCGGTTCTCTTGGCTGACGATCTCCTTGATGCGGTCCCGCACCGACAGGCTGCGATCGAAGAACCGGTCGAGGGGGATGATGCGGCCGTCGGGCAGGGCGACGGATTTGTGGGACACGGCGCGGGACACCGTCGACTCATGCACGCCGATGACTCCGGCTAGCTTGGCCCGGGTGAGGGGCTGCAGGTGGCGATCTCCCTGCAAGATGAACTGGCGCTGCTGGTCTACCAGGATCTCCATCAGCCGGCGCATCGTGTTGTTGCGCTGTTGCAGGCACTTGACGAACAGGGCAGCCCTTTCCAGGTGACGCGACCACTCTTCTGAGGTGGGGGCATCAACTTCCGGCAATGCCTGGCGGAAGAGCGGGTTGACCCGCAGCCAACCGGCCAGCGGAGCAAAGATCTCGACCATCAAACCGCCGTCTTCGGCCGACGGGTTGTGGGTGATGTGAATATCGGGCTGGTGATACACCCCCGGTTCGCTGGCGCGGGGCTGGCGTCCAGACCCCCAGAAAGCGCGGGCCGGGTACGGGTTCAGGTTGCGGGTGATGAAATCGGCGGCCTCCCGTACCCGAGCGGGAGGTGTCTCGAGCTTGCGACCGATCCGGTCGTACTCGTGTCGGCCAAGCTCATCGAAGCAGGTCGCGAGGATGGCTTGAGCGGTCCGAGTTGTGGCGTTCTGGTAGGGCAGGTTGGCCAACTGGGACGCCAGCGCCTGGCGGGGGCCGGAAGTCGCCAGGCCGGGGGGATCGGCGGCGGCGATCCAGCCCAGAACCCGGTCTACCTGAGTCAGGCTGGAGCGTGTGGCCCGGGCGATCATGGCCGGCGGCTCCTGCAGGAACCCGTCCTCGTCGAGGCTGGCCAGAATGTAGGCTGCGATCGGCCGATCCGAGAGCTCTAGATCGGCGGCCAGCTGCTGCAGGACGTGCAGGCCCAGGTCCTCCGGTGCAGCCGGTTCTTGCTCGAGCCCCTCGCCCTCGGGCAAGTGCCGGCCGACGCCGGGCGACGCCTGTCGCGGCGAGAGAAAAACGACCGAATGATCGTCCCCCGAGGGGCGGGCACAATTGGGGCAGTGCCCACCGGCCAGCTTGCGGTGACAGGTGGGACAGACACGCTCTTCCACCAGCTCCAGCGCAGGGTTGCCTGACAGCTCCGCTATCACCTTGTCGCGCAGTTCGAGATTCGACAGGGTCAAGAGGCTCATCGTCTGCGCCAGGTGCGCCGTCGTGAGTGGCCGGAGGGAGGTATCTTGGACCTGAAGCATGGCTCGCCTCGCAGAGTATACAGGATGCCGTATGGCTGTGCAAACCCGTTGCAAGAAGCATGCCGCCCTGGCGATGGTACAATCGCCCTCCCATGGCATCTGAGGTGCTGGTCATTGGCGGGGGTCTGGCGGGGTCGGAGGCGGCCTGGCAGGCGGCGGAAATGGGCCTTCACGTCACGCTGGCGGAAATGCGGCCGCTCACGCCGACCGGGGCCCACCAGACCGATCGCTTGGCGGAGCTGGTGTGCTCCAATTCGCTTGGATCGAGCCTGCCGGACCGTCCCTCGGGTGTCTTGCTGGGGGAACTGCGCCGGCTGGACTCATTGCTGGTGAGGTGTGCGCAGCAAGTCTCGGTGCCGGCCGGGGGTGCGCTCGCCGTTGACCGAGCGGCGTTCTCGGCCTTGGTGACAGAGGCCATCGAGCGCCATCCGCGCATCCGCCTTGAACGCCGGGAGGTCCTCGAGATCCCGCCGGGCTGGGTGGTGTGTGCCACCGGCCCGCTGACCTCGCTGGCCCTGGCCGACTCCTTGGCCCGCCTAACGGGCGAGGCCTACCTGTACTTCTTCGACGCGATCGCCCCGATCGTTGAAGCCTCCAGCCTGGACATGCAGGTCGTCTATCGCGCCTCGCGCTTCGCCCGCGGCGAAACCCTCGCAGGCGATTACCTGAACTGCCCGCTGGATGAGGGCGAGTACGACGCCTTCGTCACGGCCCTGCGAACCGCCGAGCGGATCCCCTTGCGCCAATTCGAGCAGGACTTGCGGCACGGGGTGAGGGCGGGGGCCGGCACCTACTTCGAGGGCTGTCTCCCGCTGGAGGTGATGGCGGAGCGCGGTCCGAAGTCCCTGGCGTTCGGTCCCTTGCGTCCGATTGGATTGCGGGATCCACGAACTGGCCTACGACCCCACGCCGTTGTGCAACTCCGCCAGGAGGACCGAGAGGCAACCTCGTACAACCTTGTGGGATTCCAGACCAACCTGACCTACGCCGAGCAGCAGCGGGTCTTCCGGCTGATCCCCGGCCTGGGTTCGGCGCAGTTCTTCCGCTACGGCCAGATGCATCGCAACACCTTCGTCAACGCGCCCGCCGTGTTGCTGCCCACGCTTCAGCTGCGCCGACGACCTGATCTGTTGTTGGCTGGCCAGCTGTCGGGGGTGGAGGGCTACTTGGGCAACATTGCCACTGGCCTGCTAGCCGGGCGCAATGTCGCCCGATTGGCAGCCGGCGAGCCTGCCTGGATTCTGCCGCAGGAGACGATGATCGGGGCGCTGTGCCACTACGTGACTTCGGCCTCGCCGGATACGTTTCAACCGATGAAAGCCAACCTGGGGATTCTGTCGGGGTTGGGTGAGCAGGCACCGAAGGCGCGCCGCGAGCGGGCTAGCTTGTTGGCGAGGCGGGCGGCCGATTGCATGGAGAGATATTTGGGTGAGCACTCTCCTAGCAGCTATGCGCATAGCCACGACTAGCAGCTCCAATCTCTCAATCTA
Organism: Anaerolineales bacterium; assembly: GCA_022866145.1. Taxonomy (NCBI): domain Bacteria; kingdom Bacillati; phylum Chloroflexota; class Anaerolineae; order Anaerolineales; species Anaerolineales bacterium. Next base: position 12,572 of record JALHUE010000510.1, read on the forward strand.
CCTCCGGCCGCGACCGTCAGAGGCTACGCGCACTCTCGCGGCACTCTGCATTGGAGTTGCCCTAGGTTTGGCAGGTTGTGGGCACCCACAATTGTCGCCCGCTACACCAGGCGTATTCGACGGAGAGCGAGCGCTTGCGGACGTCGCAACCCAAGTCGGGCGGGGACCACGGATCCCTGGGAGTGCGGCGCACTTCCAGACGGGCGAGTGGATCCTGGGCGAGCTGCGGGCCGCCGGCTGGGAGACAAGCGTCCAGGAGTTCGCGTTTCGAGGTGTCCGGCTGCGGAACCTGATCGGCCGCGCCGGGCCTGCCAGGCCGGGTGGCATCCTGCTGGGCGCACACTACGACACGAGGCCGCAGGCTGACCGAGAGGCGACATCGACAGGTTCACCTGTGCCGGGCGCCAACGACGGAGCGTCCGGGGTCGCTGTGCTTCTAGAGTTGGCGCGCCTCCTTCCGATTGCTGACCTGAACCAGCCCGTGGCGGTTGTGTTCTTTGATGGAGAAGACAGCGGGCGGATCGACGGTTGGCCTTGGATCCTCGGCTCGACAGAGTATGTCGCCCGCAGCCAGCAACTACCGGCCACAGCGGTGATCGTCGACATGGTCGGAGATGCCGACCTGCAGCTGTACCTGGAGCAGAACTCCAACCCGGAACTGGCGGCTGAACTGTGGGGAATTGGCGAGGAGCTGGGGAACCAGGCCTTCATCCCCGTGCCCGGCCACAGGCTGGTCGACGATCACACCCCGTTCGTCCAGGCGGGGATCCCGGCCGTCGTCATCATTGACCTCGACTACCCCTACTGGCATACAACCCAGGACAGCTTGGACAAGGTCTCGGCCGATAGCCTGGCTCAAGTCGGTGGGACACTTTTGACCTGGCTCGAGCGCCTGGCCCTTGACTCCTGAGAAGCTGGGCGCCGTCGAATCGCGAGACCTCTGCCGGTCGCGCGCTGCTCTTGGTACGACTTCCCCCTTTGGAACCCACCCTCAGCGCGTAGCAGGTGCCCATGTCTCGCTTGACCCGTCACCGGGCCGAGGCAGCCGCCCCAGAGTTCTCATCAGGAAGATCAGTGAGGCGAGGGTCACATGCGCCCAACTCCGCCTCGGAGCGGGGCGCCCCTTGGCATTGCCGCCACGTGGCCGTACACTCTGGCCTTGGGCGCAGCCGGAGAAGGAGCGTTAGTGCCCAGGTCGAGGCTGGCACAGTACCACAGCAAGAAGGCGCCGATTGCCACCCGCAGCGAGCGCGAACGGGCGTTCCTGGTCGGTGTTGAGCTGGCGGATTCGGGCCGCCTGCTGGGCGTGGAAGACTCGCTGGCGGAGCTTGAGTTGCTGGCTGAGGCGGCCGGGCTGGTCGTCGTTGGACAGGCGACCCAGCGCCTGCGCACCCCCGACCCAAAAACCTTCCTGGGGTCGGGGAAGGTCAGGGAGGTGCAGAGCTTGGTCGAGGAGACTCTGGCCGATCTCGTCCTGTTCGACGATGAGCTATCGCCGCGCCACCAACGAGAGCTGGAGGACCTCTTCGGCGAGGACGTCCGGGTGCTCGATCGGACGGCCTTGATCCTGGACATCTTCGCTCAGCATGCTCGCACGCGCGAGGGCGCCCTCCAGGTTGAGCTCGCCCAATATGCGTACCGGTTGCCGCGACTGACGCGAGCCTGGACACACCTTGCCCGCCAAGCCGGCGGGGGTGCAGGCCGATCGGGCTCGGTCGGCGGGGTGGGCCTGCGCGGTCCGGGTGAGACCCAGCTGGAGGTTGATCGCCGCGAGATCGGGCGCCGCATGGCGCACTTGCGGCAAGAACTGGACAAGGTGCGTGCTCACAGACAGCGACACCGATCGCAGCGCCGCAAGGCCGCTCTGCCGACCGTCGCCCTGGTGGGCTACACCAACGCCGGCAAGTCTACGCTGCTCAACCGCCTTGCCCAGGCGGATGTCTTCGTCGCCGATCAGCCCTTTGCCACCCTGGATCCCACCACGCGCCGGATACAACTCCCGGGGGGGCGCCAGGTCCTTCTGACCGACACGGTGGGCTTCATCCAAAAACTCCCCACGGCCCTGATCGCCGCCTTTCGGGCGACGCTAGAGGAGATCGGGGAGGCGGACCTGCTGCTGCACGTCGTCGACATCACCCATCCCCATGCCCAAGCCCAGTCGGAGGCGGTGATGCGCACCCTCGAGGAAATCCAGGCGGGAGAGATACCGGTTGTGACCGCGCTCAACAAGATCGACCTGCGGCCGGATCCTGGATTCGCCATCGACCGGGTCGACGACTTCGAACGGGCCGTGCCGGTCTCCGCCCTGACGGGTGATGGGACAGAATCCCTGCTGAACGCGATCGAGCTAGAGCTGTATCAGGGGATGAGCGAGGTCGATGTGCGTATCCCGTACAGCGAGGCTCGGCTGGCGAGCCTAATGCGTGAGCAAGGCCAGTTGCTCGAGGAACGCCACCTGGCTCGCACCATCGTGCTCCGCGGCCGAGTCCCAAACCATCTGGTGTCAGCCTATCGCCCATTCATGAAGAGCGCCTCCGCCCGGCAGGCGAACGGCACCCAGGATACCGAGCCCGAATGAACCACCGGGTCGACACCACGATCCAGGCCGAGCTCCAGCATGCCCTGGAGGGGCGCGTCGACGGCCAGGTCCACTTCGACAAGATCTCGCGAGTTCTGTACAGCACCGATGCCTCAAATCATCAGGTCGAGCCGCTGGGCGTCGTCCGGCCGCGCTCTGATGAAGGGCTGCAGGCCGCCATCCAGGTCGCATCCGAGTTCGGGGTGCCGGTGATCGCCCGGGGCGCCGGCACCGGCCTGGCGGGCCAGGCCATCGGGACGGGACTGATCGTGGACACCGCCCGTTACCTCAACCGGATCCTGGAGGTCGACGTTGAGGCCCGGACTGTGACGGTGGAGCCTGGGGTGGTCCTGTCCACTGTCAACCAGGCCCTGGCGCCGCTCGGCTTCATGATCGGGCCGGACCCGGCATCGGCCGACCGTGCCACCCTGGGCGGCATGATCGGGACGAACGCCAGCGGTGCCCACTCGATCGCCCACGGAATGACGGCCGACCACCTGGTTGCGGCCGAGGTGTACTTGAGCGACGGCGAGGCGGTGCATCTGGGGTTGGTTCCGCTTGCCGACGCGATTCGGCAGAGCACTCTCGGGACGGGCCTCGGGCGGATCCTGCAGGCATGCCTGCACATTCGCCAGCTCCAGGCGAAGGAGATCGA
>JALHUE010000511.1 GCA_022866145.1 Anaerolineales bacterium
GCAAGCCCTGTTGGGCCTTCTGATCTGGCCCTACTTCCTCGGCATAGCACTCAGGTAGCGGAGAAATAGCGACAGGCCGGACTCGGCAGTGGATCCTTGAGCCGCCGAGCGGCCTCCCCAGGGGGTGCTTCGCGAAGCTCGAGGCCGTTCGGCGGCTCGTCGGAGAGCCCCCGGGCAACGGTGGCTAGTGGAAGCCAGTTCACAGAGGGGCGCGTCCAGCATGGTCGAGATCGTCTGGGAGTTCGTCGTGAAAGAGGAGGCCCGAGGCCAGTTCGAGCTGGCGTATGGCCCAGGCGGCGCGTGGAGCAACCTGTTTGCACGGTACCCGGGCTTCCGTGGCACCACCCTGCTGCGCGACACGAAGAATCCGCGGCGGTATCTGGCGATCGACCTCTGGGAGACAGGTGCCCAGCGGCAGCAGGTGCTGGCCGAACGCAAGGCAGAGTACTCTCGCCTGGACGCCGCCTTTGCTGATTGGATCGAGTCCAGGACTGAGGTGGGCATCTTCAGCATACTAGCCGAGGCGACGGTGCGCCCCCTTGGCAGAGCAGCGCGAACCAAAGCTGGAGAGGCCGGTCGAAGGAGCCGCCGAACAACTCGCTGAAGCCGACTCGGCTGGCGGGCGAACTCGGATTGGCGCTTGGCCTGCCATATGCCCATAGAATGAAGGAGCCAAGCCTGAGCCGCCGAGCGGCTTCCCCAGGGGGTGCTTCCTTCCAGGACGCTCCGCGGTCGCGAAGCTCGAGGCCGTTCGGCGGCACTTCAGGTGTGGGGCCAGGAGGAGTAATCATGGTTTCATCGGCGCGGGGAGTTGTCCTTGTCGCCATGTCCCTCCTGCTGGCATCATGCGCATCCAACAATCCCTCCGTGACTTCCCCGCCCACTTCAAGTGCGGCATCGACCGCACCATCCCAGGATACAGCCCCACCCCCACTGCCGGCCACGCCCACCCAACCCGGGCGAATTCCAACCACGTTCGAAGATGAAGGTCGCACGCTATTTCTCGACAGTGGGGCTGTCCGGATTGGCGTTGACGCCAACTGGGGTGGGGCAATACGCGAAATCTGGTACAACGGCGACAACGTCATCAACAACTACGACGGTGGCCGCCTCATGGCCGTCTCCTTCTACGACAGCGATCTCCCGCCCGCGAGCAGCCATCCCAACGATACGGGTTGGAACGCGACGCCGTCGGACATGTACAACAGCGCCAACCCACTCGTTGACTATGCCTTCTCCGACAATGAGCTGTACACGCGCAGCCGATATATCCAATGGTTCCCTGATGACAAGGGCGGCGGCAGGACTCACCCTGTTCCGACGAACATCATCGTTGAGAGTCGGATTGCGTTCTTCGGCACTCCTGAGACGATCCGCGTCAGCTACCGAGTCGTCAATGAGGGCGACGACTCTCACGCAATCGCCAACCAGGAGTTCCCGTTTGCCTACGTACGCACACCCTACAACAGGTACGTCAGTTACACAGGTAGCGATCCGTGGACCAACGGCCAGCCCACAATCGTGACAATGCCCTCGAGCGGCACAGGGGGAGCCACAGCGATCGCTACCGAGCGATGGGCCGGCTTCATGAATCCGGAGGACGAAGGTCTAGTTCTTTGGGCGCCCCAGTCCTACGGCCAATTCACCTACGGCCACTTCGACAACCCCGGGCCTGTGGAGAACTCCACATTCTACCTGCTACCCCGCGCGCTCTTTTCGATCCCTGCAGGCTTCTCGCAAGAGACGTACGTATTCATCTTCATGGGGAACTGGGTCCGAAGTCGAGCGCAAATCCATCAGCTTGCAGTGAGCCTCGACTTCGACGACATTATGCCTCCATTCGGCACGATCGACGCGCCGAGCCAAGGCGGGACGGTCTCGGGAGTGGCCACACTTGATGGATGGGCGATCGATGACCTCGGGGTTGCGACCATCCGGTTCACAGTTGATGGCGAATCACATGGTGCCGCAACCTACGGGGGCCAACGCGAGGACGTTGCACGGGATTACCCCGGGCTCCCCGGTTCCCCATACTTCGGATTCTGGCTGCACCTCGACACGCGCACACTGCCGAACGGGACTCACACGCTTGAGCTTGTGGCCGAGGACACTTCCGGAAACACGAGCCAGCTCAGGCCAGGCATCTTGAGTATCAATGTGCAGAACTAGTACCGCCGAACAACTCGCTGCCTGCCAAAGCCGCACATCGTCCCGATGTCCTTCGGGAGGCCGGGGAAGCCGACTCGGCTGTCGGGCGAGAAGGCACGTAGGTTGGCCTGCCGTGTGGTCGGCGCGAGAATGGAAGTGAGCCCGAGCCGCCGAGCGGCTTCCCCAGGGGA
>JALHUE010000512.1 GCA_022866145.1 Anaerolineales bacterium
AGGGCCGTCACGAACCAGGTGAAGCCAGTGGCCAACAGGGCCTGCTGGATGGCATTCAGCTCGAGGAACCAGTCAACCAACGCCATGCCTCTCGTCTGAGCCTGGACCCGATCCGTCCCTGTGGGCAGACGCCCAATGCTCGCCAGCCGACCGCGATCTGGCTGCAGCAATTGGGATTGTACTGGGAATTAGCCCAACCTAAAACAAGGAGTTCACGTGACAGGGTCTGCAACCGGGGAGCTCAGGTCAGCGTGCTTGTCGCCGTCGGCCTGCCCTACCAGCTCGGCGGCGGAGCGCTCGTTGGCCTCCCCCGGCCCGCCGAGCATCATGGCCAACTCGGTCAGGCGCTCCGCCTCGGTGAGTGGACCGATGGTGGTGAAGGTGCGTCCGGCGCGCTGCACTTTTTCCACCCGGAAGTGCTGGTCGGCATAGGCTGCCAGCTGCGGCAAGTGGGTGACACACAGCACCTGATGCTGGCGCGCCAGACGCCACAGCTTGCGCCCGACGGTGCTGCCCACCCGGCCGCCGATGCCCTGGTCGATCTCATCGAAGATCAGCGTCGGGGTGCGGTCGGCACGAGCCAACACACTCTTCAAGCCGAGCATCAGCCGCGAGGTTTCGCCGCCCGAGGCGATTTTTACCAGCGGCTTCAGTCCTTCGCCGGGATTTGGCGCCACCAGGAACTCGACCCGGTCGCTGCCGTGGGCGTGGAAGGCCACACGCCGGCCTTCGATGAACAATCCTTCGGGGTCCTCTTGCTGCTGGAGATCTACGCCGAAGCGGGCGCCCGCCATGCGTAGGTCGTCCAGCTCAGTCCCGATGTCCGCCGCCAGGCTCTCTCCGGCCCGGGCCCGCGCCTGGCTGAGCGCCTGTGCGGCGGAACCCAGGGCATGCAGCAATTGCGCCTCCTGGGCGGAGAGCTCCGCCAGCCGCTCTTCGGCGTGCGTGATCGTATCCAGCTCGCGGCCAGCCGCCTCGGCGTGTGCCAGCACGCTTTCCAGGCTGTCGCCGTACTTGCGCATCAGACTCCGCAGCAGTCCGAGGCGCTCCTCAACCTCATCCAGCCGCCGGGGGTTGAACTCGATCGATTCGCGGTACTCCCGCAGACGCTTTGCCAGGTCCGCCGTCTGCTCAAGCAGCCCCTGCAATTCCAGGGGAAGCTCGGCCAGGCTGGTGTCCACCCGCGCCAGCGAGTGCAGCGCCTGCGCCGCCTCACCCAGACGGTCGACCGCCGTCGGCCGTTCATCGATCGCCTCGTCCAGGCTGCTGGCGGCCAGGGCAGCCAGCGAGGCCAGCTGTTCGGCATTCGCCAGGCGCGTCCTCTCCTCCGCCAGCACAGCCTCTTCCCCGGGCTTGATCTGGGCCGACTCGATCTCGCGAATCTGGAAAGTCAGGTATTCGGACCGGCGGGCAGCATCCCGCTCGGCCTGGCGCAGCGCGGCCAACAGCCGGCGGACGTCGCTCAGTAGGGTGTAGCCGGCTTCATACTCGGCCCGCAGCCCACCGTTGTGGGCGAATCGATCCAGCAGTTCCAGGTGCTCGCCCACTCGCAGCAGGCTCAAATGCTCGGACTGCCCGTGCACATCCACCAGCTGCTCACCGATCTCGCGCAGCAGGTTCAGGCCGACCGAGCGGCCGTTTACCCGACAGATATTCCGGCCCTCGCGCCGGATCTCTCGCACCAGCGAGACGCATGCCGGATCGTCCGCCAGGCCTTCCGCCTCCAGCCGGGCATTCAGGCTCCCTTGATTTTCCGGCGGGATCTCGAAGTCCGCCTCGACAAGCGCCGCCGGTGCCTGAGCCCGGACGAAGGTGGTCTCGGCCCGTCCACCCAAGATCAGTTCCACCGCGTCCACCAGGATGGACTTGCCGGCACCGGTTTCGCCGGTCAGCACGACGAAACCGCCGGCAAGCTCCAGCTCCAGCTCGTCGATGATGGCGAAATCGCGGATGTGCAGGTGGCGGAGCATGGCCCCAAGCTACATGCGGATGCCGCGCAGCCGATAGTACAGCGTGCTGGCGATCAGGCCGCCGTACACCAGCGGCCAGATGAGCTGCAGTCCGATCCCGGCCAACAGGTTGAGCCCCACGTTGCTGGTGAACATCAGGATGGCATTGAAGACGGGAATGACAAGGTTGAGCAGCACACCGACGATGGCCCCGACGGCGGCCGTCAACGGCAGCCTGAGGCCGCGCCGCCGGCGAACGGCAAAGCGGATCGCCTCGGCCAGCGCCCCGCCGACCAACGGCGCCACGAAGATCCCCCAGAAACCGATCAGGTTGAGAATGCCGGTCGCCATCGCCGTGCCCAAGGCGGCGATGACAAAGGCCAGTACGAAGTCCAGTGGGGTCGCCGTCTCGAAGACGGCCTGCTGCCCGCGCACGCACTCTTTGCAGCGGTAGCCGACGGGAGTCAGCACGGCGCACTTGGTGCAGATCGGTTTCTCACAACGGTTACAGCGCAGCGTTGTCGGTCGATCGGGATGGTTGGCGCATACCAGTGCGGATTCTGTCATTCTTCATCTCTCGGATTGGAGTTTTGGCTCAGCCGGGCGGTCAGGTTTCGGTAGAAGTAACCGGGGTCCTGAAAGCGGACGAAGTTCACGTTGTGCCGGCCGGCGCGGACATCCACCCGATCGCCACTCAGCATTTCGACCGGCGTCTGGCCATCGGCGCTAATCGACGCCGGGTGCTCGCTGTAGACCGTCACCCGGACCCACGAGCCTTCGTGCAGCACGATGGCCCGGTCAACGGACAGGTGGGGCGCCACGGGCACCACCAGGATGTTGCGCAGGTCCGGCGGAAGGATTGGCCCTCCGGCCGCCAGGGCGTAGGCGGTCGATCCGGTCGGAGTAGCAACAATCAGCGCGTCAGCAGCAAAATGGGTGGCGTACCGTCCCTCGATCTCGGCCTTCAACCGCACCAGGCGGACCATGCCGCCCCGCCCGATGACGCATTCGTTGAGGACGTCCCACTCGCCCAGCAAGGCCTCACCGCGCCACAGGCTGGCGGTGAGCATCATGTGGCGCTCCAGCCAGAAGCTGCCAGCCAACAGGCGGTCCACTGCCGGGCGCCACTGGCCGCGATCGATCTCGGTCAGGAAGCCAATCCGGCCCAGGTTGACGCCTAGAATGGGGACACCGTGAGGGGCACACAGATGGCTGGCGCGCAGCACCGTGCCGTCCCCGCCGAGGGCGATCAGCAGGTCCACCTGGTGGGCTTCGATACTCTCCCGAACCGAGTCGTCCCCCAGGATGCCCTGCACGACGGGCAGCCCGCGGTCGGCAAGGAGTCCGGCGATGGCGGCCATGGTGGTGAAGGCTTCAGCCAGCTTGGGATTGGCGACGAGCGTCACCCGGCTGGGAGGGGAGGACCGAGCTTCCATGCGCAGGTATTATACGCGGCGCGGTTCGGCAGCCGTGCGAGGCCGGCGGCATGGGCCCGCCTCGTCGATTGCTCTCCTCGGATTCACTGGCGCTCGAGCTTGATCTCTACGGCCTGCAGCGCCGCCCGCAACTCGTGCTGCTGCTTGCTGGTCGTCAGGTCGCCACGGGTGCGCTCGACCACGCCCCGCACCATGTCGGTGATGCGGCGCAGGTTGCCGGTGATCGCATCCGGGAAGTCGACGGTCACCAGTAAGCCATAGATATCGTCCATCGCCGCCAGCAGGCGTTCCGCTTCCTGGCTGTGGCCGTGACGCAGGATGTCCAGCACTCGCCGGCGCAGTTCACCGGCGGCCTCGCCCAGCCCGCCCAGGTAGGAAGCGTAGTCGACGTCCAGGCCTTCGGGCTCGGGGATGGGTTCGCCGGCGACGAGGGCCCGCACCAGACTGGCTTCGGCGAATTCCTTGAGGGCGTCTTGAGTGTAGCCGGCATGCAGCAGATCGGGGTACGGGGCCAGCCCCTGCCGCAGCGCGACGGCCAGGTCGTGGGCTTCCGAGAGCTCACGGTCCGCGGTCTGCGCCTCCCCGCGGTGGACGGCCCGGATGGCGAGCGAGGCATGGCGGACCAGGGTGCGTGACTGCTGCAAAGCCCGATCGCGGGCGGCATTCTTCTCTTCCAGATGGCCGCGGATGCGGCTGCCGATGGCCTCAAGCTGATCCACGCGGTTCCTCCCCTTCGGGGGCATCCCCGCCTCGGGCGCGGAAGAGCTGGTCTGCCAGGCCGGAACCTTCTGGGATGGTGATCTCTCCAAACAGCGCCTCGAACCGGCCGATCCGCTCGCCCAGGGCACGCAGCACCAGCTTGGCGTTCATGGGGGTCATCACGATTCGCGCCCGAACGCGCGCCTGGGGCATCTGGGGCATGAGCTGGGCGAAGTCGATCACGATCTCGGACGGCGAGTGGGTAATCAGGGCGAAGTTGGCGTACACCGGATCCAGATTGGATGGCAGCTGCACCTGGACCTGGTTGGGGGGCTGGGCCGCATCGTTCTTGCTCACATCCTGCTCCGTAGAAGAAAAGGCGCGAGCCCTCAACCACTCGCAGGCGGCTGAGGGCTCGCTGGGTTGGCTGGCTAGAACGGAATCTCGTCCTCAGTCTCTGGACCGGCGCCGGGGCCGCCTTCCTCGGCGGCCGTGCCGCCATCTTCCCGCCCGCCTATGAAGCGCACGGTCTCGGCCGTGACCTCGTAGGACGCCCGAGGGGCGCCGTCTTGGGCGTTCCAGATCCGCGGGTTGCCGTTGTCATCGGGGTTCAGGCGGCCCTCCACCAGCACCGGCCTCCCTTTGCGCAGGTACTGGTGGCAGCTCTCGGCTTGCTTGCCCCACACCGAGACCCGGAACCATACGGTCTGCTTGACCGTGTTCCCGCCGCTGTCGGTGTAGGTGCGGTTGGTGGCCACCGAAAGGTTGGTGACCGCCTGGCCGCCGGGCGTGTAGCGCATCTCCGGATCACGCCCGAGATTGCCAACGAGAATCACTTTGTGGAACATGGGGATCTCCTTCCGGTGGGGGTCTGAGTCAGGTTCCGGCCCGGGTGGCCGGTTCGCGTTTGGTTCACCCACCGCAACTAGAACAATTGTACTACCGCCAGAGATACTTGTCAAGTGCGTTCGGCCGACAGTTCACAGCACGGGTGGGGTTACCCCTGGCTGTTGGCGGCGTCCGCCGGGAAAGCGGGGCTCTGGGTCGGCGCTCGCCCCTCCGGCTCCCTCATCCGTTGCTGC
>JALHUE010000513.1 GCA_022866145.1 Anaerolineales bacterium
ACTCACGTGAAGGCTCCACGCGCTATGTCCACGGCCAGCCCCCCCAGATCCTGGCCGCCCAACAACTCGCTGAAGCTGACCCGGCGGGCGGCGCTTTCGGTGGTGCTTGAATCGCCTGCCGAGCAGGCGTAGAGTCCTGCTAGTTCTGCCCGCTTCCGCCGGGCAGCTTAGCTCGAGGCCGTTGGGCGCCCGAGCAAGGGTGATTCATGAAGCAACGCCACTTTCACCGGGCACAGCGCTATTCCCTCCCCATGTCGTGTTGCTTCTATCAGGGGTCCCACGCCACCAAGGCGCACATCCTAGCCCTCGCGCTCCTCCTTGCCATCCCAGTTGCTTTGCTCGCCTCTTGCCGCCCACCTCATCCCACGTACGCCAGCATCCAATCACCAACACCTCACTCGCTAGCCACAGCCGAAACCCCCTTCCTACACCAGCCACCCCTACCTCGGACCCCAACCCGACCTCCCCTCACTCCCTCACCCACCACCCCGCTACCTGATCTCGCCTTGCCACCCGGCCAGTACGTTGCCTATCTAGATCCCACTGATTGGCCCCTCTATTCGTTTCTTGCCGCCGACACCGGCTCCGGCCAAGTATTCACAATTCTCCGCGACGTCACAAGGGCGGAAATCTCACCCAACTCACAGCGCGTCCTCTATCTCAGCGGGCTCACTCTCCACCTGGCGGAGGTCCGCGGCGAAGGGCAGGCAAGATCTCTGGCTTCCTATGAGCTCCCAGACGGAGTGACTGAGTGCGACATTGCATGGTCTCCGGACAGCACGGAGGCCCTGGTCAATTGCGGCGATGGTGTTGAGCTTTCGAAGGCACTTGTGCTTGAAGGGAATGCCCTCAGGGATCTTGAATGGCGCGAGGAGTGCAGTGGGTTTTCGTGGTCCCCGGACGGGATCCGATTCGCCGCATCATGCGGAGAGCCCGACGAGGCCCGTACCCATGTTGCCGTCTTCGACTCGCCAGACGCTCCCGGTAGGATCATTCCTGGATGCACTCCCGACCTTCACTGCACGCGGCCCAGATGGTCGCCCCATGGCAACGAGGTAGTCTTCTTTCGGGGCAGCGGACGATCGGGCGAGAGGCAACCGACCGATGGTAACTACTCGTTCGACCCCGACTGCAAAGGGAGCGCATCGCAATGCACGCGACCTCTTCGCGGGCCAGCCTACCTTGCCAAGTACGTAGCATGGTCCCCAGCTGCCCCCCTCATCGCGTTCCTCGACGACAACCTACTCAAGCTCCAGGATGCGCACACGGGGGAAGTGTTGCTTGCCTACCCGACGCTCAACTATGCCGAAACCATCGTCTGGTGCCCACACGGCGATTCCCTTGTCCTCAAGATCGGCAGAAGGCTATACTTGCTCGACACAACACTTGGCCGCCTCAGTGTCCTCCTTGAGGGGAACGACCCGATCCCACAGGCGTGTGTGATCCGCTCAGAATAGCTTGCACGATGCGCAAGCAAGAAACGTGTCTCCTTCCGCGAAATGCCTAGGGGGATTCGGGCGCCCAACAACTCGCCGAAGCCGACTCGGCTGGTGGACGAAGATGCAGTTGTGCCATGCCTGCCAAGTTCGCCCTAAAATGAAGGCGCGAAGCCCGAGCCGCCGAGCGGCTTAGCTCGAGGCCGTTAGGCGCCGACTCGCCGCCCCCTTCCTGGAGATCCCCTGCCTGACGATGATGAACACGTGCCGTTCCGCAGGGCTCCTTGTCTTGATCCATCTCCTCTTGTCGTTCGCCAATCCCGTGGGACGCGCCCGACCTGGCCATTTCGCCCGCCGGCCGAGCTTCGGAAGGGTTGGTATAGCAGCAGCGGCGGCCAGCTCTTCTGAGAGTCGATAGTCGTCTCCGCCAGGGTCAGCCACTGTGCTCCGCTAATCAGGGGCGGCGCTCAAGCTCGTGGCGTTGCCAGGCTGGTGCGTCAGCCGAGTTGGCCCGTCCGGTTGCGGTGGCCGGCTGGTGTCTCGTGCCGGGGGAGTGTCGTGACTTGGGGCCGGGGCAGGGGGCGGCGGCGGCGGATGCCCGAGAAACTCCTGGTGGTAGGAACGATCCGAGCCCGCCAGGGGCGAGGCTAACGTTCTTGACGCCTAACACCTCGCTGATGCTGACTCGGCTGGCGGGCGAAAAGGTGTTGATGCCTGGCCTGCCCATCTCCTATAGAATGAAGAGGCGCCGCCCGCGTCCGCCGAGCGGCTTAGCTCGAGGCCGTTAGGCGCCCTTACGGAGTCCCTGGATGGAGACTTACGTTGTTACTGGAGCTTATGGATACTCGGGGAAGTACATCGCAATGCGCCTGCTTGCCCAGGGCGATACCGTTCGCACCCTCACGAACTCACCGCAGCGCGCCAACCCATTTGGCGCCCGCGTCACTGCGGTGCCCTTCCATTTCGATGATCCGAAGGCGCTGGCAGCAGCGCTTGCCGGCGCTAGAGTGCTCATCAACACGTACTGGGTCCGGTTCGATCATGATGATTTCACACACTCCCTCGCAGTCGAGAACACCCTCAAGCTGTTCTCGGCCGCTCGAGAGGCCGGAGTCGGACGAGTCGTGCATGTCAGCATCACCAACCCCTCGGTGGAGTCACCCCTCCCGTACTTCAAGGGCAAGGCACTCCTCGAACGTGCTCTCCGCGACTCGGGACTTCCCCATTCCATCCTCAGGCCCGCGGTCTTGTTTGGTCATGAAGACATCCTGATCAATAACATCGCATGGGCACTCCGTCGACTGCCCGTATTCGGCGTGTTCGGCCGCGGGGACTATCGACTCCAACCTATCTGCGTCGAGGACTTCGCGGCGCTTGCCGTAAGTGAGAGTAGGCAGGCCGGGAACCGGGTCCTTGACGCCGTCGGCCCAGAGACGTTCACATTCCGAGACTTGGTCGCAGAGATCGGCCGCATCATCGGGAAACGTAGGCCGATCATGCCGGTTCATCCAGCTCTCGGGCTCTTCGTCGCCTCGGTGATAGGCCGCACAGTCAATGACGTCTTCCTGACGCGCGAGGAAATCGACGGTCTCATGGCTGGGCTCCTCTGCGTCTCATCAGCACCCACTGGCGAGACTAGGTTGACGGGTTGGGCCCGCGAGAACGCGCCTTCTCTCGGCATTCACTACTCAAACGAGCTCGCTCGCCGGCGCAACCGTTTCAAGTCATACGAGGAACTCTGAACGTACTCGGAAGGGCGCCTAACAACTCGCTGAAGCCGACTCGGCTGGCGGGCGAAAAGGCCGGTGGGTTTGCCTGCCGTCTGGCCGGCGCGAGAATGGTGGCAAGCCTGAGTCGCCGAGCGGCTTAGCTCGAGGCCGTTAGGCCGCTCACCGCGGAGATCGGTACTCTCTGGTCGGCCAGACGGTCGAGGTCCTTGTGGTACACCCCCACCGCGACCGATGGAAGGCCCGGGGGCCCACGAAAAGGATCTTCTTCGAGTCTAAAGGCGAAGTGCGGGGGAGGCTCGTGCCCGTGCGTGCCGATTGGGGAGGCGCAGGGCAGCCGGGTCGGCAGCCGGATCGTTCAGCCTCAGGCGGCGATCCCGGCGTACCAGTTCTATTCGCCGCCACCCCCGCTTGACAACCGTCGAACTCCCAAAGTAGCATCGCAGCGGCCGGCGTGGATTCCTCCACCCTCCTCAAGGGCGGCCCGGAGAATTCCGATTGAACGTGCGAACGCGAATCGCCTTCGCCTTTTCGCTCACCGCCGGACCTGCAATCCTAGCGTCGTGCAACTTGCCTCGCTCGCCGTCTCCGCAGCAAGCCGCCCAGACCGCCGTCGCCGAGGCCAACTCCGCACAACTGACCCAGGGAAGCTTGGCGACGCCATTCCTGCCGTCGACCAACACCCCGACGCCCCCCTCGGCGACCAACACCCCAACGCCGTCGCCCCAGCCCACAACCACCGTCGGCTGCGACGACTCTTCCCAGTTCATCTCCGACGTCACGATCCCCGACAACACTGTGATGACCCCGGGTCAGAGCTTCACTAAGACATGGCGGCTGCGGAATTCTGGCAATTGCGATTGGACCACGTCCTTTGACGCGGTCTTCACCGACGGATCCTCAATGGGTGGGCCCGCCGATGTACCATTGGCGGGCACGGTGCCTCCCAATAGCACCATCGACATCTCGATCAATCTGACAGCACCGACGACGAACGGAGTCCACCGCGGCAACTATCGGATGGCCAACGCCAGTGACATCCTCTTCGGGACGCTCATCTATGTTCAGATCGTCGTCGGTCCCACCCCCACGCCAAATGTCGCTGTCTATCGAACGGGCAAGCTCACGATTGACAATGGGGGTTCCATAGATTTCGATGGGGTAGACAGCGTGAGCGGTTCGCGCCGCGACGTGCGGGTGAAGTACGTGTCCGACTCTGAACGCTATCTTGAGCCCACGAACGGCGCTCTCCTGAAGGAGATGTCGGGGAAACCAAGCTACGACGACTGCAAGGAGACCTCCCTCCGCAGCGGCGCGGTCAACTTCACCGACTTCAGCACGCAGTCCTACTTCTGCTACAAGACCAGCGATGGGCGGTACGGCCGCTTCCAGGTCGGGAAGATCGAGGGGGACTCCATTGCCGTCGATTTCCGAACCTGGGACTGAGTCCGCCAATTCTCTTCCGAGGGCTTGGCCCATGTCCAACCCACACATTCCAGGCGGCCTAACAACTCGCTGAAGCCGACTCGGCTGGCGGGCGAATAGGGAGGTGTGATTGGCCTGCCGCCTGGCTGGCGCGAGAATGGTGGTCAGCCTGAGTCGCCGAGCGGCTTAGCTCGAGGCCGTTAGCCCGCCCCATGGAAGGAGTCTCTGATATTCCGAGAAGCCCTCGCTTCACACCGCGGACCAGTCCGAACAGGTGCTTGCAGCCGCTCATGATGCTTGCATCGAAGGTGCTCCGTATGAATCTGCTCCATCGTGCAGTCTTCGTCCTCCTGGCGTTGTCAGGTTGCACCCCTGCCAGCTTTCCCCTGAAGATCCGTGCTCTCTCCGCCTCCCCTGACCCCATCGTGGGGAAGGTCGTCGAACTGTCCGCAGAGGTGGACTCCACCAGGGACGAGAAGGATGTTACGCTCTTGATCCAACTCCCCGAGGGAATCCGACTCATGGGCGGCGATCTCACATGGACCGGTTCCTTGCAGGCCGGCGAGCCCTTCATCCACAGGGTCTCCCTTTGTACTCTCTACGAGGGGGATTGGCGGATCCACGTGACCGTATTCTCTCGATTTGGTCCGGACGACACGTATGGGGACTCCGAGACGATCCACTTCATCAGCACTAGACAGTCAGGGCAAGCCGTTCCGGGTTATGCCTACAGGATCGACCAGGCCTCTCCATTCCCGCTGCCCACGCCAACGCCGGTACCTTCGCCTGCGGCCTGTTCACCCTGGGCAAGGCCTATCCCCCCTCGCTCCGCGATGAGGGGCGGGCTAACAACTCGCTGAAGCCGACTCGGCTGGCGGGCGAGAAGGCTGGGGCACCTTGCCTGTCGCGCCTCGCTGGCGCGAGAATGGTGGCTAGCCCGAGCCGCCGGGCAGCATAGCTCGCATCCGTTAGGCAGCCTGACGGATCTCCCGTTCCAAGGTGGACCGTATGCGCAAACTCGTGTACGCGACTTCGCTCTCACTCGATGGCTACATCGATGCCGAAGCCGGAGATCCGAGTTGGGTCTTTCCCGACGAGGAGCTTCACCGGCACTTCAACGATATTGAGCGGGAGATCGATACCCTACTGTATGGTCGCCGCATGTACGAACTCATGGCTGGATATTGGCCCACTGCCGACCAGGATCCTTCGGCGCCTGGCTTCATCCTCGAGTACGCCCAGCTCTGGAAGCCAATCCCCAAAGTCGTCTTCTCGTCAACACTCGAAAGCGTCGACTGGAACTCGCTTCTAGTAAGAGGCGATGCGGTCACCGAAATCGCTAGGCTGAAGGCCCAACCCGGCAGGGCTATGGGCGTCGGCGGCCTCAACCTGGCTTCAAGCTTGGCATCTGCTGGCCTGATAGACGAGTACCGCCTCTACTATGTCCCGATCTTCTTGGGTTCGGGCAAGGCAGCCTTCTCCCGGATTCAGAACAGGGTAAGGCTCAAGCCGGTGGAGACCCACACCTTCACCTCTGGCACGGTCCTTCTAAGAGGCGTCCCCGCCAGCGCCTAGGATGTGTCTTCAGGCTGCCTAACAACTCGATGGAGCCGACCCGGCCAGCTGCGGCGAAACGAGTTGGTGTAGTATCCAATAGCTGGCCGGGCGGCTCATCTCGAGGCCGTTGGACGGCCCCCGGCTTCCTGCCTTTCGCACTTGGAGTACCCTTGCGCCTGACCCAAGTGGGGGTATACTCATTGTATACACACAAGAAGGAGGCGGTATGAAGACGCGTGTTCAACGGTGGGGGAATAGCCTTGCGGTGCGTATTCCCAAGGCCTATGCGGCCGAGATTGGCCTGAGCGACGAGTCCCCCGTTGAGTTGAAGGTCAACCGCGGAGTTCTTGTGGTCGAGCCAAGTGCCTCAGCTCCGCGCCTTGGTGACCTTCTCCGAGGGATTAGTGAGGCCAATCTGCACAAGGAAGTCCACACCGGGCCTGCAGTCGGCAACGAGGCTTGGTAGCCGATGGCGAAGGTCCCCGATCGCGGCGATGTGGTTTGGATTTCAATGAATCCACAGGCCGGCCACGAACAAGCGGGCAGGCGGCCAGCTCTGGTGCTATCCCCCAGTAGCTACAACGGGAAAGTAGGACTGGCGATCCTCTGCCCCATCACAAGCCAAGTCAAGGGTTATCCCTTCGAGGTCCTGATTCCAGATGGCTTGCCCGTGACCGGTGCCGTGCTCTCAGATCAGGCGAAGAGCCTGGACTGGAGCGCTCGGCGGGCGGAGCTTGCATGCCGAGTGCCGCGCGACACCGTGCAGCAGGTGCTGCTCAAGCTGGGAACTCTCCTGACGCCAGGATAGATACCGTCCTCGGGGCCGTCCAACAACTCGCTGAAGCTGACCCGGCGGGCTAGGCCTTCGGAGATGCTTGTCTTGCCCGCTGGCTCGCCGTAGAGTCTTGGTGGCGTTGCCCGCTTCCGCCGGGCAGCTTAGCTCGAGGCCGTTAGGTGGCCATCAAGTCGCCGTAGGTCGCATTTGCCCACACTACCACTCATCGACACAACTACACGCTGCAATCACTCGCCGCACGTGGTGATCCTCGGGGCCGGAGCCAGCCGCGCGGCCACTCCCAGGGGGGACAGACGCGGAAGGGTCCTCCCATTGATGTCCGATCTCATCGAGGTTGTGGGGCTGGGCCCAGTCTTGAAATCCGCAGGCATCAGAGCCCCACAAGCCAACATCGAGACAATCTACCGGGAACTCGCCGCGTCGCCGAGTCATGTCGACCTCTTGAGGACTGTCGAGACTCGGGTCCGCACCTACTTCGAGGCTCTCGAGATTCCTGACGATGCGAACTTCTACGACTTC
>JALHUE010000514.1 GCA_022866145.1 Anaerolineales bacterium
AGCTATTTCGGGGTGTATCAGTTGGACGGCTCAAAGCTGGCCATCCAGCCCCAGGGGTCGACCATGATGGCCTGCCCCGAGTTGGTCACGGCCCAGGCTGAGGCCTTCACCGCGGGTCTCGGCTCCACCTCGACGTTCACCATCGAAGGGCAGAAGCTGGCCCTGAAGGACGCCAACGGGAAGGCGATCCTGACCTTCCAGGCGTCATCCCAAGATCTCGCGGGCACCACCTGGAACGCGATCGGCGTGAACAACGGGAAGCAGGCGGTCGTGAGCCTGGTCCTGGACACCGAAGTCACGGCCGTCTTCAACGACGACGGAACGGTGACGGGATCTGCCGGCTGCAACACGTACAACGCGCCCTACGAGCTCGAGGGCAAGCAGATCAAGATCGGCCCGGTGGCCACGACCCGCAAGTTCTGTGCTCAACCCGAAGGAGTTATGGAGCAGGAAACCGCCTACCTGGCGGCGCTGGAGAAAGCCACGACCTACGAGCTCGTCGGGACGAACCTGACGCTGGGCGACTCGCAGGGTGCGACCCAGGTCGAGTACGTGCGGCCGTAGGCCGCTTCCTCTGACCTGCTGCTGAAGGGACAGGTGCGAGGTGGCCGCAGGCATTTGCCTGCAGCCACTTGCGTTTCTCGGGCAAGTACGCCCGCCGCTGAGGCCTTGATTGGCCCCTACGCAGCCTGCCTGGGGAAGAGCTGGAAGGGTCTGGTTTTCACCGACCCGATCTACGAGGCCGAGGGCGCGAGCGGGAGGTCTACCGCCAGGGGTCGCCAAGCGTGTGGCATCCGGTCGCCCGTCATGCCTTGTCGCGCCCATGGCAGTTCTTGACTTTCTTCCCGCTGCCGCACGGACACAGATCGTTACGTCCGGCGCTGGCGAGCAGCGCTTGCAGATCTTCGTCCGCAACCCAGCGCATGACCTCCGACGGGGCGCGATTCTGGCGCAGCAGCTGCGACATCATCAGCATGGGCTGGTTGACGTGATGGAAGAACTGTTTGTAGCCGGCGCACAGATAGTTCAAACCCGGTTCGCCCTCCGGCGTTGTGATGCCCCCTTCGCCCTGCGGGCTGCGGGGTGCTTCGCAAAAGCGATCCTTCGGGCAGCCGCCGTGACAGGCAAAGCGCACGTCGCACTCCAGGCAGTACTTGGGGAGGGTGTCGAACTTGTCGCGGCCGAACTTGAGCTGCTGATCGGAGGCGATCAGTTCGATCATGGGCGTTTCTTGGATGTTGCCCAATCGGTACTTCGGCTCGACGAAGTGATCGCACGAGTACAGATCGCCATTGTGCTCCAGGGCCAGCGCCAAGCCACAGACCTTGCTATGCACGCATAGCCCCGGCGGCTCGCCATACCAGTTCGCCAGGGCCACGTCGAACATCTGAACGTAGACCGTGCCCACGTCGCGGCGTACCCACTCCTCGAAGACGCCGATCAAGAACGAGCCGTACTGCTCGGCCGTGACCGAGCGAGCGGTGACGAACGTACCCTCCTGCACGTACAGCGGCCGGTCGCGCCACGACGTCCACGTCACGTTGCCGACCTGACCGGGCGCCGGCTGAGCGGTCCGGAGGGCGGTGTCCGCCCGCTCGAGATCGGCTTTCCCGACGCGCTCGATAATGGGGATGAACTGCAGGAAGCGGGAGCCGCACTCGTCGCGCAAGAACCGGTACACTTCGCCCGGGTAGTCGGCGTTGGCGCGGTGTAGGGTCGTCAGAGTGTTGTATTCCACGCCATGTTTCTGCAAGAAGGCGAGACCCCGCATCACTCGATCGAACGTTGGTTGGCCCCCCTTGTCGAGGCGGTAGGCGTCGTGCATGGCGCCTGGGCCGTCGATGCTGATGCCCACCAGAAAGTTGTTCTTCTTGAAGAAGGCGGCCCACTCATCGTCAATCAACGTGCCGTTGGTCTGGATCGAATACTGCAAGACCATCCCCGGCCGGGAGTACTTCTGGGCGTAGTCGATGCTGCGTTGGAAGAAGTCCACGCCCATCAGGGTGGGCTCGCCGCCCTGCCAGGCGACCATCACCTCCGGTATCTGGTGGCCTTCGATCAGCTGGCGGATGTAGGTCTCCAGCATCTCATCGGCCATCCGAAAGCGACTGCCGGGGTAGAGCATCTCCTTCGACAGGAAGAAGCAGTAGGTGCAATCCAGGTTGCATACTGCGCCGGTGGGTTTGGCCAGCAGGTGAAAGGCTGGGGGCGCCTTTGTGGGCATGGTCGACATCGCTTCTCCTCGGACCCGTGATGGCAGCCGGATGCGCGTGCGGGCTCGGCCTTCCTGCAGGGAGCCCTCTGCTTGCAGGCTGTGCCACCTCTCCCATCGACAGCCTGGCACGCGCAGGTGCAGGTTCTCCGCGCCAATCATAACTTATCCGCACCTCGCTCCCTGCAGCCCAAACCGACTTCAGTAGGCAGCCCAGGGTCTGATCATCGAAATCATCCAAGAACGGGAGGTCATGTGGGCCGAATGACGGGGAAAGCCAGCAGGCCCATCGGCGCGGCATAGAAGGCGGTCTGTGGCGGCATCCCGGCGAGCTCGGCGAAGGCCATCCCCTCGGGGATGAGCTATGGCGCGACCGTCAACCCGGCGCTCAGATCGGAGCGCAGCCAGCTGCGATCGTGCCGCGACAGCCACCCCAGGATGGGCACGAAGCGAGCCAGGGAATGCGACTTCGAGCTCGTCGGGTTCCTTGCTGATGCAGCCATCGTGGGTTTCCCCCGGAAGGGGCTCGTCGATCCTACAAGACGATCTGGGGGGTGAGGGTGAACGACTTGCCTTACCGCTCAATTCCGTGGCCTCTGGAGGTCGACCCTGCGTGGGGAAGGCTAGCGTAGCGTTAGGTCGATCTGGGGAGTCTGTTGTCTGAGCCCGAGTCTGGTCAGAAGGGCGAGGCTATCTTCCAGGAGCACGATATCCCGGGTGGCTGGATCCACGCAACTCAAGCGGCTCCGATGGTCCGA
>JALHUE010000515.1 GCA_022866145.1 Anaerolineales bacterium
CACTATGAATGCCGGATGCTTGTGTGCTTCCGCCTCGAAATCCGCAAGGAGAGAGTTGGGGCCGGCATCGAAGTAGTCACTTGTGTAACCACGCTTGAGATATGCCCGCAGCACCGGCGCGCTTTCGCCTGGATCTGCTTCCCTCACTTGGAGGTATTCCACTGTCCGACCTCTCCTCAATCTCACTTTGCCAGCCTTGCGGGCATTGCGGACCCAATTCACTGCACCGAAAGGCGCGACAAGCCAGCGTTTGCCATCCATTTCGATAGGTTCGATCGGTGTCTCACGAAGCTCCCCGGTAGCGCGACCCTTTGCCGCCACCAGGTGCATTCCCTTGGGTGCGATACCGAGGCGAATTGCAACCGATAGGATCGCATTTTCCAGGCGGATTCGCTGAGTCACCTCGTACAGTTTGGCCAATTAGTAGCCTCCTTGGGCTCGGGGAGAACAACCATCCTATGGACACACGGTAGACTGGGCGCCTAGCGGCCTCGAGCTGAGCTTCCCGGCGGAAGCGGGCAACTCGCCCCTACTCTACGATTTGTCGGCGGGCAGGACAAGAAGCCCTTGAGGCCCAGCCCGCCGGGTCAGCTTCAGCGAGTTGTTGGGCCGGTCCATGCACATTGCTCAACATGTGATGAGAGACCTGGTGGAGCGGGGGAAGAGTTACTTCGACGGATGTCCCCCAGTCAGTTGCAGGAACGCGATGGCGTTTCTTGTTCGCGCCTTTGACGGTGATGTTCCCTTCGACTGCGAGTCCCAAAGGGCGGGCACTGGGCGGACCAGAGGCCACGACTTGCGGAACTGAGTCGCTCTAGCGAAGGTGCCCTCCGCAAGCAGCGGGGCAGTCCTGTTCGACGCAACGGAAACCATCTCGATGAGCATTTCTGCTTGCACGAGCAAGAACCCAAGGGAGTAGAAAGCCCCGCCGTGAGGCGGGGCTGTGTAGCTTCATGGGACAGTCGTTTCCAGTCTTTGCAGCGTCTGCAGGTAGGTAAAGATCGCCCTTAGCTCATCATCTGAGAAGTTCTTGAAATGCTCCCATGGCATTTGTACAGGGTCAAGTTGGTGACCGCTAGGTGCGACACCTGTGCGGATCGCTTTGATGAAATCCGGTTCCTGCCACGCGATCAACTCGCCACCGGGGGTGAGATTTGGCGCGTTCTGGGAGGTGGGATCAGCACTCTTGCCGCCCGAAAGATCTGGGCCATGACAATCGCGGCATCCGCTCACGTTGACAAGGTAAGTTCCGTATTCCATAGTGACGCCGGCAGGGGGGAAATCCGGGCGCGCATCATGTTGAATCTCCTGTGCAACGACCACTCCCCTCCCCAAGATGCCTGCTCCAAGCATTGCTTTGCCAAGCAGGTTGATGTCTGGTTCACGTGTCTCATTGTCAACGGGAGGTAGGGATTTCACGTAAGCGAGGATATCACCCAGATCTTCGTCACTGTAGTACCAGAAGTTCGAGGCAGGCATAATGAGCAAGCTGTGATCCTCTGGGTTTACACCATGACGGATCGCGCGTACCCAATCCTGATCGTTGAATTCGGTTCCAGCCCCACCTTTGCCGGGTGTCAGGTTCTTAGCATCAACATAGCCGAAAGGAGCCTCGAAAAACGCACCTCCGGAGAGGTCATCACCATGACAGCCGATGCACTCGGCCTTGACCCAATGCTCGCCGCGCCCGACGGATTCTACATCGGTGGGGATAGGCACATTCTCGGCGGAGACATCAAATGTATGCGTGATGATGGCGTTGCCCTTCATAGCCAGGGCGAAGAATACGATCACGATCAACGCGAGCAAACTGCCCAACACGATTCCAAGCCACTTGAGCAACTTCTTCATGTTCTGGTCCTGTTTGGTCACTGGGATTATATGCGCGAATGCTGAGCCCCGCACGCTTGACTGTCTTGGGTAAGAATAATGGGGATTGGAAGGGGGAATGCAGCCTTCGGCAAGCGTGCGGCCGCTTAACGGCCTCGAGATGAGCCGCCCGGCCAGCCAGGATTAGTATCGCGCCGAAACCGACACCTGGCTGGCCGGGTCGGCTCCATCGAGTTGTTAGGCAGCATGAGTGAGTCTCAACTGCGGGCTCCAATTGCCCGTTTGTATCGCTCGGCAGAGCTCTGGACGAC
>JALHUE010000516.1 GCA_022866145.1 Anaerolineales bacterium
GACGGTCTCGGAGGAACTGGGGCGGCAGGGGAAGCTGTCGGAGGTGGGGGGTGAGGCCTACCTGACGGGCCTCGTAGCGAGGGTGCCTACCTCGCTTCACGCCGAGGCCTACGGGAAACTGGGGGAGCAGGCCGCCCATCCTTTCGCCGGGCCAGGCAAGTGACCATCCGGGCTCCTGCGCGGTGCGCTGAGCCACGCAAGAGCAAGCGCCGCTTGACCTGCGTCAACGCACGATGAGGCCGAGTGAAGGCCCCTCGACCCCCAGCCAGATTAGCGCTCCAACGCCGCCTGCATGCACGCTTGCGCCGAGTGCAGGATCGACGCTGCCTCCCCGGCGCTCGAGTAGATGCCGCGCAGATGGGTGCTCAGGTAGAAGCCCTGGGGGAAGATCGCCCTCGACTCACCGTAGAAGAAGCCGCCCGTGCCTTGCGCCTCGATGGCGTACAGCGCTCCCTCGCCCTCCAGCGTGACCTCTCCCCCTGAGCCGCCCTGGCGGTCGGCCTCCGCCTTGAACTGGCGACGCGCATCGGCTTCGCTGAGCCAGGGCTCGATCACCACCTGAACCTGGTTCGTTTCCTCGCTGCCACCGGACGTCACCTCCCACTCGAAGTTGCAGATCAACTGGTCGTCCCTGGACTCCACCGAAGCCAGAGGCAATCCGAGGCAGGCGCAGTCGCTCTCGTTGAATGGGCGTGTGCCAACTGGAGATACCTCCGAGTCGGCTGGGCCTTCGGAAGCTGCGACAGGAGAGGGAACTGGCGTGCCGGGACTTGTCGTTGCAGTCGGCACAGCCGTACGCGGGCGCGATCGGTGCGGCCGACCGTTCAGGATACGATCGAGGTTGCGCTGAATGGCACGATCGATCGGCTCGCGGAGGAAACTGGTCAGCCCGCCCCCGAGCTTGCTGCCCAGGATCTTCCACAAGGGATTCAGCCGTCGCTGAACCGCTCGAGCGGGCGCATTGGCGACTTTGTCGATGGCTTTGTCGATCTCGCCCCCGACGTAGATCTCGGCCGCGTGGCCCACAAGGTTCATCGTACGGCCGACCACGCGGCCCAATAAGTTTCCGAATTGATGCAGCGGCCCTCCGCGGGCCCGACGCCTTGCCAGGACATTCGCCCGTTCGTCGTACTCGTTGGCCTTGACGTACCTCGATTGGTACAGGGTTGGGCTGGAGCTGCGCAACTTCTCTGCCCCGGCGCGATAGGCGGCGGCCAGGACCCTGAGCTCATTCGGGCTCTTAATGCTCGACTGCAGCGCAGCCTGGCGCGCCTTGCTCGCCGCCAGCAAGAGCAGGCTGTCGTCGAGGTTGTCGGTCGCCGCGGCCTGTTGCCGCCAAGGCATCCCAGCCACCAGCATTAGGGAGGCGACGGCAACCAGCAGGATTGTGCGGAAGGAGGGCCGTTGCTTCATGAGGCTATCCCTCCTCCGCCTGCGGCAGACTCTCGATGTAGCGCAACTCGCCATCCTTCAGCCCGAAGGTTAGTTGGTCGCCGTAGTACACCTCACCCTGTGGCAGGAGCTCCTTCTCCAGA
>JALHUE010000517.1 GCA_022866145.1 Anaerolineales bacterium
GCGGCTTCATCCTCCCAGAAGCGCACCAGGTGCCAGGGGAACGGGAATGGATAGTCGAAGAAGAACCGGTAGGCGTAGCGCCAGGCGAGATCCACCTGCTCGCGGCTCAGTCGGTCGCCCCGCGGGCGGCGGACCAGGGAGTCGATGGCGGCGGCGTACGCCTCCCACGTCTCGGGATCGAGGGTGAAGCCGCGGCCGCGATAGTGGGTTCGACCGGCAACCACCACCGGGACCCCCGCCATGGCCATCTCCAACCCTGCCGTCGTCGTGTACACCAATCCCAGGTCGGCGAGATCGATGACGTCATAGGTGTTGAAGGGCGAGTCGGGCGGCACGACGGTCACGTGCCCAGGCAGGTCCGGCAAGGTCTGGTGCACGATCTCCGTCGAGGGCAGCCCGGTGCCAAGCGACTCGCCCGGGTGGACCCGAACCACCAGTTGGACATCGTGGCGGCCACCGAACAGCCTGACGGTGCCTCGCAGCCAGTCGGCCATACCTTCGGAGAACACCTGGCGGCCCAACGCCAGGCTGTCCCCCACGACATTTGTACACAGCACCGCCACCGGGCGGTGGGGGTCGAGGCCGAGGGCCTGGCGCACCGACTCCGCACCCTGGCGGCCGCCCGCCTGCCACTGCCGGCCGAAGTTCTCCCAGCGCCTACCCTGACGCCGGGCTTCTGTCATGTCCCGCAGGTTCGCCAGTTCCTGGGCGGAAAGCGCCTCTTGCCGGCGGGCGTTCCAGAAGGCTTCGGTGTCCTGCAACATGACTTCATCATCGCCGGCAAGCCAGATCCTTTCTCGCTGCTCGCCGAATTCATAGGTGATCACCGGAAGTTGGACATGACGGGCGACGCGGTAGGCAACGCCGAAATCCAGTAGGCTGCCGTTAGGGATCACAGCCCCCCGGAAATCCTCGGATCGGAGTAGGTCGAGGGTGCTGGCTGCCAGGCCGAGATTGCGCCGGCGGCGGAACTCGAGCAGCCGGCCATCGTCGCTGGCGGGCGACGGATCGATCTCTTCCCGGCTCTGGATGTACTGCACATCCCGCCGGCTTTGGGCTTCCAGCCCTTGCGCCAACGCACTGGGGAGGCCCGCGCCGGAACGCGGCCGAAGTTCGTGCAACCTCACCAGCTTACCCACGGGCTGCAGGCTCCGGCGGACGTAGACCGACTGTCGCTCCCTCTCCGCGGCCGGTAGGTCCTGGCGCCAATTTCGATCCGGAACATACGCCAGGTGGACGCTGGCACCCTGCCCCGCCAGGAGAAGCGCCAAGGCCGCGCTGTACTCAAGCCACCATGGCAGCCATGCCACCAGCAATACCGGGCGCCCCGGTTCGGCTGCCGCTTGTCGTCTCGCCCGCTCTGCAGCCTCGAGCCATCGAGGCAGTGCACCCGAGAGCCGCTCGAGGCGGTAGTTCCCCAGCACGGGCGGATTGCCCGGCCGCAACTGCTGCAGCATGCCGGGAGCGATCGGCACCGCTCCTGCGGCCTGGCGGGCGATCCGTCGCAGACTCACGGCGCGCTCTCGATCTCCCAGCTCAGCGCCGGCCTCAATGGGCCTCCACGCTGCTCCCCCCATTGGCTGCCGACGGCTCCTGTGCCATCGACCGTGAAGGCCAGAGCGTACTCATCGGTGAAGTAGGAGCGGAGGCGGAAGGCGCTGGCGTTGACCCCAACCACGAACCGTCCTTCATTGAGGGTGTTCCCCGGCACGCTGCAGCGGCTGACGTAGGTGCCTTCGGGCCGGACGGGCAGGGCCTGGAAGCGATCCAGGGCGTCGGTGTCAAAGGAGGTGAAAACCGGCTCGCCCTTGGATGTGGAAAGGTAGATGCCCACCCGCAAGGCGCTGATCGCCTCCTGCAATCGGTAGGTGAACTCGATCGCGAACGGCTGGGCGGCGCTCACTTGCTCCGCCGGGCGTCCATCGATTCCGACGATGCGCAGCCGCAACGGGCGGAAGGGCGCGGCCGCTACGGCGTGCGGCTCGTCACCCCAGCCTCGCTCCCCGGTCTGGGCCAGCCCGGAAGACAAGTAGGAGTCCACCGCTCTTGGCGTCCGGTCGCGCAGCAGCAGCCGCCCGGCGTCGATGACCAGCGTCTCTTCGGTCAAGCGCAGCACGGCCGACATGTTGTGGCTGACGAACAGCACCGTCCGCCCGCGCTGGGCGACGTCGCTCATCTTCCCCAGGCACTTGCGCTGAAACTCGGCGTCGCCCACCGCCAGGACTTCATCGACAATCAGGATCTCCGGCTCCAGGTGAGCGGCCACCGAGAATGCCAGTCGCAGGTACATCCCGCTGGAGTAGCGCTTCACCGGGGTGTCGATGAAGCGGTCGATGTCGGCAAACTCGACGATCTCGTCAAACTTGGCGGCGATCTCTGCGCGTCGCATTCCCAGGATGGCGCCATTGAGGAAGGTGTTCTCCCGCCCGGTCAGCTCGGGATGGAAGCCGGTTCCGACTTCGAGCAGCGAGCCGACCCGGCCGCACACTTCGGCGCGGCCTTCGGTTGGCTCCGTCACCCGGGCCAACAGCTTGAGCAACGTGCTTTTTCCGGCGCCGTTCCGACCAATGATCCCGAGGACCTGTCCTTTGCGCACATCGAACGAGACATCGCGCAGCGCCCAAATGGACTCACGGCGTCGGGCCTTCTCCACCGCCGGGCTGCCTCGCCGCGCCCGCCCGACCGTCCTGGCGGCAGAATCCGACAGCGCATCGCGCAGCGTCCGGTACCCCCCAACGCTCTCGCCAAGGTAGTACTGCTTGCCGAGCCCCTCCACGCGGATGGCGATGTCTTCGCTCATCGAACGCGCCGCCCTCGGAGATCGCCGGCGGCCTGAGGCTTGAGGTCAGACGAGGTCGGCAAAGGTCCGCTCCATCCTTCGGAAGAAGGCCGTGCCGGTGACCATCAGCCCCAGGGCGACTGCCGCCGAGATCGCCATCAGGCCCCACGGGAAGACCGAACCATCGGCGGCCGCGTAGAGCGACCAGCGGAAGCCTTCAACCACGCCGACCATGGGATTCATCCAGTACAGCGGTTGGTAGGCCACCGGCACCACGCTGACGGGGTAGGTGATGGGCGTGACAAAGAACCACACCCGCACCAGAAACGGGATCACGAAGGCGACATCGCGGTACGAGACGTTCAGGGCCGCCAGCCACAAGCTGACCCCGACGGTTGTCATCACGGTCACCAGCAGGAAGATCGGCAGGGCGAGGACCGCCAGGCCGGGGCGCATCTGGTAGTACACGATCATGCCCAGGAACACGACTGCCGCCAGCAGAAAGTCCAACAGCCCGGCCAGGATCGGCGCCATCGGGATGGCAATGCGCGGGAAGTACACCTTTGTGACCAGGTTCCTCCCGGCCACCAGGCTGGTGCCCGCCTTGCTCACGCCTGCCTCGACCAGCTGCCACGGCAACAGGGCCGCATAGGAAAACACCGGGTAGGGGCTGCCGTCGGTCGGGACGCCGAGGAACCGGCCGAAGAAAATACTGAAGACCACCATCGTCAAGAACGGCTGCAGGATGGCCCAGCCGGCGCCGAGCAGGGATTGCTTGTAGCGGACCTTGACGTCGCGCCAGACCAGGAAGTAGATCAGCTCGCGGTAGCGCCACAGTTCACGTAGATCGATACCGCTCCAGCCGCGCGTTGGCCGGATGTAGGTCACCATCGGTCGGCCGGCCGCAGGGGAGTGCGTCGAGGCCGGTTCACCGCTCAAGCTCATCGAAGGATCCGCTCCCGGTTTTCCTGGTACCAGGCGATCGTGCGGCGCAGCCCGTCTTCGAAAGGCATGGCAGCCCGGAACCCCAACAGTTCCTCGGCCCGAGAGACATCCAGCGCCCGCCGCGGCTGTCCGTTGGGGCGGCTGGTGTCCCAGGTCAGCCGGCCCTGGAAGCCCGTCAGTTGGACGATCAGCTCCACCAACTGACGGATGCTGATCTCCCTTCCAGAGCCGAGGTTGATCGGCTGATCGCCGTTGTAGCGCTCGGCACCCAGCAAGATGGCTTCGGCTGCATCCTCAACGTACAGAAACTCGCGGGTGGGTGAGCCGTCCCCCCAAACCACGATCTCCGGCTCCCCCCCCAGCCGGGCTTCCACGCACTTGCGAATCAGCGCCGGGATAACGTGTGAGCTCTCAAGGTTGAAGTTGTCACGCGGGCCATACAGGTTGACCGGGATCAGGAAGATGGCGTTGAACCCGTACTGCTGCCGATACGTTTGAGCCTGGATCAACATCATCTTCTTGGCCATCCCGTAGGGCGCATTGGTCTCCTCCGGGTATCCCTTCCACAGATCATCTTCTCGGAAGGGAACCGGCGTGTACTTGGGGTAAGCGCAGACCGTCCCCAGGGCGACGAACTTCTCGACGCCGGCCTTCCAGGCTTCGTGCATCAGCTGGGTGCCCATCATCAAGTTGTCATAGAAGAACTCGGCCGGATGGGCGCGGTTGTGGCCGATCCCGCCGACGCGCGCCGCCAGGTGCAGGATGATGTCCGGGCGCGCCTGGTGCAGCATGCGGTGGATGGACTCGGGCTGCACCAGGTCGTACTCCTCGATCACCGGCACGAAGATATCGTGGGCCCCGCGCGCCTTGAGCTTTTCCAGGAGGAAGGAGCCGAGGAAGCCGGCCCCGCCCGTCACGCACACCCGTCGGGAGGCCCAGAAGTCCGAGCTGCTCACGGTGTCGCTCGCGCTCATGCTGCGCCCTCACTCTCCGCCGCACGGAGAGCAGCCGGCGCCCCCACCTGCGTGTGGCTCTCCGGCTCGCGCAGGGTGACCTGGCGACCGTCCACAAGCAGGATCGCGGTCCGACCGTGCTCGCTGTGCCCGGCCAATGGCATCCCCAGTTCAAGACAGGTCAGCCGGCAGACCTCGGCAATCTCGCCGTCCCCCTGGACCTGCAGGGACTGGTAGCCCATCCTGCGGGCGGTGGCCACCACTTCCGAGGCTGCCCGCCGCGTCTGGCGGTAGAGCAACATCGAGTTCTCGATGTAGGCCACTGTCAGGTGCGCCCGCAGACTCAATCCCTCGGGGGTGATGATGTAGCGAAGCTTGCGCCGCTCCGCCCGTTTGACTTTGACGTAGCCCTTGGCGACCAGGCGCTTGAGGTGCCAGTTGACCGTCCCGACGGCGACGTCCAATCGGGTGGCCAGGTCCGCCTGTGTCGTGTCCGGGTCACGCTCGATTTCCTCTAGGATCTTCAGATCCCGAGCCAGTTCTCGTACAGGATCCATGCGCGCTCCGCCCTCTGAACCTAAAATTCAGCAGTTGAATTATAACTTGGGCCCGGCAATCGTCAACTTACCGCTTCGCCGGGAGCTTGGCGGGTCAGGCTAGCTGTCAGGCGCCTGCCCGGTGGACCCGCATCCCCGAATGTCCCACAGCCAGCGGTCCCCGTTGCGGCCGCTGTCGTCGATGGAGCCGACCAGGAGTGGGCAGCCAGATAGGTAGGCCTGCTGTCCAGCCGGCGAGATCTTCTGCCACCAAGATTGGTCCATGTAGACGTAGCTGTAACCGGCGGCAGCGGCAGCCGCCGGGTCCGGATCCCGCACCAATGCCCGCCATTCCTCCAACGGCTGCTTGTCGACCCCGGTGGAATGCGTCAGCCGGCCGAGAAGGACGACGGCCCGCCACAGGTGCGAGTCGAGCACCCAGGCCTCAGGCTCGAGCCTGTCCCAGTGAGCCTCTGCCATTCGGGCGTCAATCAAGGTGAAGTCCTCGGCGATCATCGGGCGCGCCAGGCTGGTCAGGAGCGCACCCAGGGCGAACAGACCGGGAAGAATCAAGCCCACCCCCCATGCCACCGACAGCACCTGGAAGTCTGCCCGTCGGGGACGGCGGTGGGCCAGGGTCCAGAGCGCGGCTGTGCCCAGGATGGCCCATGTGAAGAGGGCGAAGGCCGTCAGTCGGGTGATGTCGCGATCGGACTCATAGCGCAGCAAGAAGGGGAGGACGAACCCGGGCACGGCCCCCAGGGCGATTGAGGCCTCTGCCAGGCGGCCGCGGTTCAGCCATCGGCTGGACCACCAGGTGACCAGCGGCGCGGCCAGAAGGACCAATCCGAGCTCGGCCAGGGCCAGCAACAGCAGCAGCCGGTGGGTGACGAACAGTTCCTGCAGAGTCAGCTCACCCAGTTGAGCTGAGACGAAGGCCGGTGGCAAGCGAAGCGCGAACGGCAGACCTGTGGAACTTGCGCCTCCCCCATCCGATACAAGCCCCAGGCGCACGACTTCGGTGAGCGTGCCGCCTTGCACGAGGGCCAGCACGCCGGCCAGTAGGAATGCCGCCAGGACCACCAGACTGCGGCGCCTCGGCCCCGAGCGGGTCCTGCGTATCCATAGGAGCAGCGCCGCGGCGGCGCTGCCAAGTCCCGCCAGCAGGAAGTCCGTCTCCCAAGCTAGTGCCCAAGCCGCCAACACCAGGCCCAGGCTGATGACCCCGGTCCGGCCACGCGTCCGGCCAGCCACCAGGACAAACAGAAAGAGCATCGCCCTGGACATCCCAATCGCCGAGGAATGCATGGAGAGGCTCAGCGGCTGCAGGATCCCGTTCACATAGGCGAACGGGATCGGCATCGGAGGCCCCCCTGCGATAATCCAGGGACCACCCAAGCCCAGCAGGAGTGTGTCCGCGCTGTCGACGGCCGACCCCTGCAGCGCCAAGATGTCTGAGATCTGGCGCAGCCAACCCGGTGGCAGGAAGAGCAGGAGGTATCGGCTTCCGGAGGCGAACAGGGCGATGAGCGCCAGCGCCACACCGCCTCGCCCACTGTGGGTCAGGCGGCGGCCCGTCAGGTAGGCCAATCCCGCCGCCAAGGCTACCGTCACGCCCTTGGTCAGGTCGAGGGCGCTCCAGGGGAACAGGCCCCCCAGGCGCATCAGCGCAGCCGCGAATAGCTGCGAGCCGTAGTGATAACGGAAGTAGGCGATGCCGTTCATATAGAAGTGAGGCGGGATATCCCCGGCCGCCATCAAAGAGACAATGGACAGGTTCTTGCGGTCGTCGAAGATCCCGAGGCCGCGGGCAATCAGGCTCGCCACCACGGCGATAGCCGCCAGGGCCAGCACCAGCCTCCAGGGTGCCAGATCCCGGCGATCCAACAGCGCCTGCTGGCTGCGAGCGCCGGCGGCAACCCCAGCCATCAGGACGAGCAGACCGCCCAACCAGAAGGCCGCATCGGCTGACATGGCGTGGCCCAGCAAATTGACCAGGGTGATGTACGTTGCCAGGCCGATCCCCGCCCCAGCAAGCAGCCGCTCGCCTCGCTCCAGCGCGAAGGCATGCCGGGCCAGCAGCAGACCGCCCAGCCAGGTCATGCCTGCGACCAGGATCAGCCCGAGTGGATGAAGGAGGTCAACGGTCCGGATCCAATACATGACAGGATGCTCCGCGCGGCGCCCCGGGCCCTAGTCTTGCTTGGGGACCAGGAGCCAGAGGTTGACCTCGGACAGCTCGGCTTCGACCTGATAGGAGTCCAGCAAGGGAATGACCACACCCTCGAGCCAGGCGTCGTTCTCCTCCCCGAAGGCATGTTGGGCGCCTTGTGGGTTGGAGTTCAGAGAATCGGTCACCACCTGGGCGAAGCGGTGGGCTTCCAGGTCGCGGCGGAACTGCTCCAGATAGCCCGGGTTCCTCGACATCGCCATCTCCATCAACTGGACCTTCTCGTAGGGCTCGACGAGCGGAAGGTCGA
>JALHUE010000518.1 GCA_022866145.1 Anaerolineales bacterium
CAGAGTGTGCCAGTGGACGTACAGGAAGACGCCGTTGTCGAGCAGGTGCCGACGGATGGCCTCCATCACCGGGCTGCTCCCACCGAAGGGCGCCATCGGCTCCCGGGTGCGGCGGTCGCGCACGAGCTCGATGGCCGCAAATAGGCCGATCGATCGGACCTCGCCGATTGATGGGTGGGCTTCACCCAGGTCCCGCAGCATTCGTGCCAGGATCTTGCCCATGCGCTCCGCCCTGTCGATCAGCCCGTCATCCTGCAGCACCCGGATGTTGGCGATCGCCGCCGCCATCGACAGCGGGTGGGCGTTATACGTCAGCCCGCCCTGATACACCCGCTCGCGGAAGGAGTCGGCGATTTCCTGCCGCATCGCAACTGCGCCAAGCGGGGCGTACCCCGAAGTCAAGCCTTTGGCCATCGTCATGATGTCGGGGATGACCCCCCAGTGTTCGACGGCGAACCACTTCCCTGTGCGCCCGAAGCCGCTCATGACCTCATCGCAGATCAGCAGGATGCCGTGGCGGTCGCACAGCTCGCGCACCCCCTGAAGGTAGCCGGGCGGCGGAACCAGGACGCCGTTGGTGCCGGTGACGGTCTCGATCAGGACAGCCGCGATCGTCTCCGGGCCCTCGAGGGTAATGACCTCATCGAGGTGGCGCAGGTAATCCGCCGCCATTTGTTCTGGATCCGCCGGGCGATCGGGAGGGTGGAAGGCCGAGCGGTAGGCATAGGGGTCGAGGAAGTGGACGACGCCCGGCATCACGCCCGGCTCCCAGGCCAGGCGGCGGGGATCGCCCGTTGCGGCAATGGCACCGGCCGTCGCACCATGATAGGAGCGGTAGCGAGCCAGGATCTTGTGGCGGCCGGTGTGACCGCGGGCAAGCTTGATGGCGTGCTCGTTAGCATCGGCGCCGCCGAGGGTATACAGGAACCGGTTGAGGTCCCCCGGGGTAATCTCGGCCAGCAGCTGTCCGAGCTCGGCGCGCGGACGCGTGGCCATCCCCGGACCGGCGAACACCAGCTCCTGCGCCTGGCGGGTGATGGCATCGATCACGCGCCGATCGCCGTGCCCGATGTTGCAGCACATCACCATCGAGTTCAGGTCGAGGTAGCGCTTGCCGTCGGCGTCCCAGAAGTGCACGCCCTGGGCCCGCGTGACTGCGATCGGCTGGACGCGCCCCTGGGCGGACCAAGTCCAGAAGTTGTGCTGCAGGCTGAGGGGGAGGATCTGTGAGTCTTCTATGCCGGAGGCCATGTTCGTCTCCTGAGGGCCGTGAGCACCCCGGGTGCGTCGTCCGGGGAGCCCACTACCCGCCGGCGCTGCTCAGATAAACGCCGGTCGGGTCCAGCTCTCGCAGAATCTGCAGTTCGCGTGGTGTCGGCGGCTCAGTGGTGGCCAGCGAAGCGGCCACTTTCAGCGGCCACCCGGTGTTCTCCTGCGCTCGGGCCGGATCCACCTCGGGATGGACTGCCGTCAGCGTCAGTTCGCCGTTGTCGTCAGGCTGCAACAGGCCCAGGTCAGTGACCACGGCCGCCGGGCCGCCGCCGCGCAGGCCCAGCTTCGTGCGCGCCGGTCGGCCGTCGAGGAAGCCGGCCGAAGTACGGAAATCGCAGCGAGCGGGGAAGCGGCGTCTCTGGTGCGGCGTGATGAAATAGCAACGGTCTGCCCAGGCCGCGATCTCCATCGCCCCGCCGGAACCCGGGAGGCGAACCTTCGGATGATGGTAGTCGCCAATCACGGTGGCGTTCACGTTGCCGAATTGATCGATCTGGGCTCCGCCCATGAATCCTACCGATACGTGCCCCCGCTGCAGGTAGTAGGCGAAAACCTCGTACATCGAGCACACCGCCAATGCTCCGGACACCAGCGAGGGATCCCCGATTGAAAGCGGCAGACGATCGGGCTGAGCCCCGATCACCCCGGACTCGTAGATCATGATCAGTTCGGGGGCATGCGTGCGCCGGGCCAGGTTGCAGGCCAGGTTCGGGATTCCGACGCCGACAAACACCACATCCTGACCTCGCAGCAGGCGGGCGGCGTTGACCGTCATCAGTTCGGAAGCGGTGTACTCCATCACGGGCACCTCATGTCGGCTGACACCGGCAGTCGTCGTGGAAGGATCCTTCTCTAGTGCCTGCCGTAGTTCACGGGTTCACTCCAGCGCGGCTGAACCCGCAAGCGCGCCTGCGTCTCCGGCCCGAGCTTCTGCCAATAGCTGTCCCGGTCCGGGACGGCGTAGACCCATTCGTCGAGCCAGGCTTTGACCCGGTCCGGGTCGCTGCTCAGCCGATCCCACTCCAGATAGAACGGGTTGTCGCGGTCATAGTAGCCCTGGGTGTAGGAGGGGTGGGCGCAGTACGGAACATGACACACGGCTGTGACGACCAGACCAGAGATCAGCGTCCGATTTGGATCCGATCGGATGACCTCCGGTGAGACGATCTCTTCAGCGGTGAGGATCACCCGGCGGGAGGCGAAGGCGGCTTCCTTTTGCTCACCGATGATGCCCCACAGGTGGCAGTTGCCGTCGGCGTCAGCTCGCTGGGCGTGGATGATAGCCACATCCGGCTGCAGCGCGGGGACGATGATGACCTCACCCTCGCCGTACGGATTGGGCAGGCGGCGGAAGCTGGGATTGACCCGCTCGAGGTCGCCGGCGCCGGTCGGGTTCATCGGCATGAAGGGCACACCCGCCGCCCCGGCGGCCAGACGGACGATCAGCGAGAAGTGCGAGTACTCCTCCCACTCCAGTTTTCCCTGTTCCATCATCGATCGCACGACGCGCAGCGAGCCGACGCCGGGGTTTCCCGAATAGGAGAAGATCAGCTTACGGGCGCAGCCGGCGGCAACCATCTGGTCGTAGATCAGGTCCGGGGTCGCCCGCGCAAGGGTGAGGTCGCGCTTTCCCTGCCGGATGATTTCGTGAGCCGCGGCGAAAGGGATCAGGTGGGTGAAGCCGGCGGCGTACACGCAGTCTCCATCCCGGACATGCTCGGATATGGCCTGCTGCAAGCTGGTCAGTTTGCTCATGGGGTGCACCCGGGGAGCGACAAGGTTGACCCCTATTCTGCCCTCCTCTCTCCCGGACGGCAAGCGGCCGGCGGCCCTGGCTGTCCGGGGGCGCATGCTAGAATGCCGACGTGAACCACGCGCTCTACCTGCACATCCCCTTCTGCACCCACCGTTGCGCCTACTGCGACTTCAATACCTACGCCGGACAGGAAGCGTTGATCCCCGCCTATGTCGATGCCCTGTGCGCCGAGGCCTGGAGCGTAGCCAGGGCCTGGGAGGATCGCGGCCTCCAGGCTCCGCTCAAGATCGATACCGTGTTCTTCGGAGGCGGTACGCCTTCGCTTCTCCGTGTTGAGCAAGTCCGCCGGATCCTGGGTGTCCTACGGAATTGCTTCTGGGTGGACCCGGATGCCGAGATCACGCTGGAGGCCAACCCCGGCACCGTCACGCCGGAGGCGCTGCAAGGGCTCCGGGAGGCCGGTGTCAATCGCCTGTCGTACGGTGTCCAATCCGCCGACGGCGAGATCCTGCGTGTGCTGGAACGCTCGCACAACTTCAGACAGGCGGAGGAGGCCGTCCACCACGCCAGGTCGGCAGGATTCGACAACCTCAGCCTGGATCTGATGCTGGGTGTGATGTCTCAGTCGATGGACAGCTGGCGCACCACGCTGGAACACGCCCTCGGGCTGCGGCCGGAACACCTCTCGCTGTACATGCTGAGCGTCGAAGAAGGCACGCCACTGGCCGCCTGGGTGCGGGATGGGGTGTTGCCCTCCCCTGATCCGGACCTGGCCGCTGAGATGTACGAGCACGCCTGTGAGGTCCTGGAGGACCACGGCTACGCCCACTATGAGATTTCGAACTGGGCCCGGAGGCGCCCAAAGGCGTCTGCCGGCGACGACGAGCCTGGACTGGCCTGCCGCCACAATCTGCGCTACTGGCGGAACCTCTCGTACCTCGGACTGGGCGCCGGCGCCCACGGGAGCGCCGAGGGGTTCCGCTATGCCAATGTCCTGTCGCCACAGGCCTACATCCAGCGGCTCTCCGCGCGAGGGCGAGAGCCCTTCCCGTTCTCTGCTGCCGCTGCCTCCCGTCAACCTATCGATCGGGAGACCGAGATGCAGGAGACGATGCTGATGGGCTTGCGCCTGCTCCAGGAAGGCGTTCGGGTTACTTCCTTCCAGTCGCGCTTTGGGCAGAGCCCCCAGCAGGCATTCCCGGAGGTCGTGGAGCGGTGGGAGGCTGAGGGCTTGCTGCAGGCGGACGCAGAACGTCTGCGCTTGACTCGGCGCGGCTGGCTGCTGGCGAACCAGGTGTTCATGGATCTGGTCTAGCAGCGCCCAGGCCCTGCTCGGCGCTTGGGATCGAAGGTCCGGACGGCGGGGCAGCGGCCGTCCGGGTCGAATTCCTCCCCGAAATCCGGGACTCCCCACCTGCTTGTTTGGCAAGCAGAAGCAGGTTGCTTCGGTTGGAGCCCGGGTCATCGCGGGGGGAGGGAGCCAGCA
>JALHUE010000519.1 GCA_022866145.1 Anaerolineales bacterium
AGCGGGGCCCAGGGTCGATACGATCCGGAGCATTGGTGTACGTCGTACCGAGAGGCGATGCAGGTTGTGAACGAGGTCGCGCAAGAGGAAGCCAAGGTTCTGGCCCTGGGGCAGCCGTGGAGTGCCGAGATGTTCGCCCGGGAGGATCTCAGCGTCATGGTGCGAAGCTCAAGCTTGCCCAAGGCGGATTACATTGTTGTCTGCGCCTGGTACATGCGCCAGGACTGGGGGCCGCAGGGATTCCAGAAGATCTATGAGGTGCGGCGAGGCGAGGCCGTCTTTGCGGAGGTCTGGAGACGGATCGGTTCCGGAGAGGCGGAGGCAGAGAGTTGACCGTAGCGTCGGCGAGCATGCCTGACCGATCCGCGCCGTCGGTGATCTGCATCGACGCAGACCGCGGGCGGGTTTTCCGGCAGGGCGCTAGACCCGAGGATGAAGCACAATGAGTGAGGCGGATCTCTTCGCCGATGTGCGCCAGCGCATGGTCTCGGAGCAGATGTGCAGCCGGGACATTCGCTCGCCACGGGTGCTCCAGGCGATGCTCAAGGTCCCTCGCCACCGCTTCGTCCCCGAGGACGAACGCCACCTGGCCTACACCGATGCCCCACTACCCATCGGCCATCACCAGACGATCTCGCAACCGTACATTGTCGCCCTGATGACCCAGCTGTTGGACCTGCAGGGCGATGAGCGCGTGCTGGAGATCGGCACCGGGTCGGGCTACCAGGCGGCCGTGCTGGCGGCCCTGGCCGGGCTGGTCTACAGCGTCGAGCGCATCCCGGAGCTCCGCCTTCGGGCACAAGCGGTTCTGGCGGAGCTGGGACTGGGCAACGTGACGGTCGTGGAAGGCGATGGGACTCAGGGCCTGCCGGAGCACGCGCCGTATCAAGCCATTCTGGTGACAGCGGCCGCACCGGGCGTCCCGGAGCCCCTCAAGCGCCAGCTGGCCGAGGGCGGGCGGCTGGTGCTGCCGGTCGGCGGCCAGGATGGACAGATGCTCGAGCGCTGGCGCCGCCGCGGGGAGCGCTACGACCGGGAGCAAATTGCCCCGGTGGTGTTCGTGCCGCTGATCGGCCGGGACGGGTGGTCGTCGGAGCCCTGGTCGTTCTGCCGCTAGTCTGCCGAACCGAGGAGCAACGCATGCGGTCAACCCTGCAGCGGTCAGCCGTGACCGTGCTGGCACTCTCGGTCACCTTGCTGCCAGGCCTGAGCGGTTGCCGGGCAGGCGATCCACCAGTCGAGGCGCAGGCACCAGCCGCCCCCCAGGTCTTGTCGAGCCCTGCACCGGCCGAGCTCCTCTCACCTGCCGCCTCGCCGAGTCTGACGCCCGAGTCTTCCCCCACCCCGAGGCCGGTCCCGGCGCTTGGGCGGGTGTTCATCATCGTGCTGGAGAACCGGGAGTTCAGCCAGGTGGTGGGCAATGCCACGGCGCCGAATCTCCAACGCTGGATCGGCGAAGGTGGATCGCTGACCGAGTACTACGCCGTCGATCACCCTTCGTTCCCCAACTACCTGGCGCTGATCGCCGGCGATACTTTCGGGATCGACTACAACTGCGAAGACTGCTACCAACCAGGCCCTATGCTGGCCGACCAAGTGGAGGCGAGCGGCAGGGACTGGCGGGCCTACGTCGAAGGCATGCCCGAGCCATGCTTCGACCAGACCGTCGGGAACTACGCCAAGCGGCACAACCCTTTCGTGTACTTTGAAACCCTGCGCCGGGATCCCGATCGGTGCCAGGCCAAAGTCGTGCCCTTTCCGGCCTTCTGGGACGACCTCAACTCGAATCGTCTGCCGGATCTGGTCTGGCTGATTCCGGACATCTGCAATGGTGGACATGACTGCGCCCTCTCCGTATCGGATGCCTGGCTGGCCGAGGTCGTGGAGGCGATCCGCCGATCGACCGCATACTCGCCGGATGCTCTGATCGCCATTCTCTGGGAAGAGGGTGCGAGCGACGGAGGTTGCTGCGGGCTGGCCGAAGGCGGGAAGGTGGCAGTGATTCTGCTGTCACCGCTGCTTGCCCCCGGTGCACAGGACCACACACTGTACACTCACTACTCGCTGCTGAAAACGCTCGAAGCCGGCTGGGGCCTGGACTACCTGGGACATGCCGCAGATCCGGAGACGGCACTGATCGAAGCTATCTGGCGAGCTGCGCCCTAGGCCCACGTCAAGCCTCGGCTGCAAAGCACCATCCTGGGTTGGCCGTGGACGGCCCCTGGCAACCTCCCGCCTTCTGCTGCGGCGAGGTCCCGTGTTTTCAGTTGCTGGCCGGCCTCGGACCTGGGTCGCGGAGGACTGGCAGAGGAGGCTCGGGGCACGGCCGCGTGCGTCTCTCTCGTCAAGCCAACAGCTCGCGCCCCGGTCAGGGCGAAGGCCCGTCGAATACTCGGAGACGAGGCCGAGCGCAAGTAAACGGGTGCGGGCTGCGCCTGATCTCCGCCGGTATCGTGCATGCAGGAGTGTCCGGCCGCCGGGATTGCGCCGCGCCTAGGCTGGCGGAGGGGCGAGGAACAGGACGGCAGTGCCGCTGTCGCCGTCGAGCGCCAGGGAGGCTTGGCCGGCGCCCGGGGCCTGGTCCAGGTCGACCACCTGGACGGTGTCGGCCCAGCGGGCGTCATCAGGCAGCAGCGCCGCAAGGACATTGGCCGCCGAATCGAAGAACTCAATCGCGAACTCCGTCGCCGGGTCCCTGAGGGCGACCGCCAGCGGGTAGATCCCGGATTCAAGGAGATCCTGGAAGAAGTGCGTCCCGTAGGAGGGATCCGGTGCGTCGCCATCTGCCGCCAATTCGACCAGGGCCCGGGCATGATAGATGTCGGCATACGTGACCGGGATGCCCAGTTCGGGATGCGTGCTTCCCCAGCGGCCCGGACCGAGGAGCAGAAAGGTCTCGCCGGCCAGGCGGTGGTTGAGGCGCCCGACCAATTGGGCGAGTTTGCGTTTCTCGGCCTCGCTGACCAAGGCGGCGTAGGCTTCGGGGCGGATCAGGATCAGGTAGCGGATGCCGTACACTTGGCCGTCCGGCATCAGGCCGTGGGTTACGAACAACCTGCGCTCACCCGGGATCTCCGCCACGGGTTGCCCGCTGGCCTGATCCACCTGGACTTGCGGCCGACACTGGACCAGGAATAGGAGCGGGACTGGAGGCGCGCCGCTCTCGCCTTCCAGCTGCAGGACGAACTCGACATCCACCGGGACCCGGTAAGCCCTCTCGAGGGTGCGCAATGCGTCTCGCAACAGGGCCGGGAAGGGCGTGCGCACCAGTAGTCCTTCAAAGGTCAGCGTCAACAGCGCCGGCTCGAGGCTTAGGGGAAGGCTGACGATGTCACTCAACGTGCCGTCCTCGAAGCGCTGGGCCAGGTAGCGCAGGTGTGGGGTGTCGGCCGAGAGCAACTCGGCCACGGGGAGTGTGCAGAAGTTGTTGGCGGCCAGATCGATCGCATCCACCTGATGCTGAGAGTAGCGCCGGATGCGCGCCGGATCGGCCTCTGGGCGCGAGGCCGGATGGCTGAGGGCGACCAGGCGAGCATAGTCCCCCCCGATCTGGTCTACCGCGCGGGTTCCCAGGCCCCACACCAAGCGGGCGAATCCATCGCGGCGGCGGATCTGCGGGTTCCAGCGGAACTGATTGCGGGAGTAAGCAACGCCGGCCGCATCCGGCACCAGGTACCCCCTGTGTTGCCGGCCCTGCACTTGCTGGATCAAGATGGCCATGCGCTCATCGTAGTCGACCAGCCCCATGCGGCGGCGATACAGCAGCACGTCCGGGCTGTACACGCTGGCGTAGATCGAGCGGATCGCATCCAGCAGCGCGGCTAGATTCTGAGGGGCAGTGCCCTGGTTGGGGCAGAAGTGGCTTTCGTACTTGCCCGCAAACGAGGTCCCGAAGGAGTCCTCCAGCAGACTGGACGAGCGCACGATCAGGGGGGAGCCTGCGGCCTGGGCCAGGATCTGCCTCAGGCCTTCCGCAACCTCGGCTGGCACCTCACCGGCGAGGGCCAGGGCCCGGACCTCCGGGTAGTCGGCGAGCATCGCCTCGTGGTCCTTGTACTTCTGGTCGGCGTAGCGGATCAGACCGTTGATCTGCACGAACTGGCGAAACACGTCTGCGCCCAGGAACCAGGATGGGGGAACGCGCAGGCTCAGGCGGACGTCCGCAGGCGCTGCCTGGCGCAGGATCTTCTCGGCCAGGAGCATTCCGGCTGCCTTGCCGCCGATCTTGCCGCGGCCGAAGCGGCGGGCGCGGATCGCCCGCAGGTCGGCCATCTCGAACCACTCTCGAGCGATGCCGACGTAGCTCAGGTGATCGCTGATCATGGCTTTGATCAGGACGACCTTGATCTCCTGCAGGTGGTGCTCCATCCGGGCGCGCTCGGGCAGTGGCAGGGCTTCGTAGGCCTCGCCCTGAGCAAACAGCATGTCCCAGGGCGCCAGCTCCGGATGGAAGGTCAGCATCACGTCCTCGGCCGGAAGCCGATCGGCCAATGTCTGGCGCACCAGGTCCTCGAGGAGGTCATGCG
This sequence comes from Anaerolineales bacterium, assembly GCA_022866145.1. Classification (NCBI taxonomy): domain Bacteria; kingdom Bacillati; phylum Chloroflexota; class Anaerolineae; order Anaerolineales; species Anaerolineales bacterium. The sequence goes on from JALHUE010000519.1 coordinate 4,527, forward strand.
GCAGGTTGTAGGCGAAGTAGAAATCGGTCAGCTGCTGACGCGTAATCCGCAGGCGTTGTTCCCAGACATCCGGAGCTTCCTGCGTCAGGGGGTCCGTCAGTCCCTCACGGGCTTGGGAATCGCGGGCCTTCTCCCGCACTTCGTTATCGAAAGCCTCGCGGGTGATCACCCCGCGCTGGAACAGCTCGTACAGCATTCGCTCGCGGATGCGGTCAGCCAGAATCGGGTAGCGGGTCAACTCGAGGTAGACCGTCAGGACGCGGGGAAATTGATCGGGATCCAGGGCCATGGCGATAGGAGACCTGTCGCCGGCGGCGGACCGGCAGCGCAAATTGTACGCCGGCGCCAACGGAGGCGTGCGCCGGGCCGCCGCCCCGGCGGAAACGAAAGAGGCGGGGAAGCCCGCCTCTGCGGCAGAGCGGCGGAGCGGAGACGAGCCGGCTAGCGGCCCAGGTGCATCGGCATCACGACGTGCAGAAAGTCGTCTCGCCCCACCGGGCGGATCACGCCCGGCGCAGTCGAGGCCGAGGTCTCCAGTGCGACGTTGGGGGTGTCAATCACTGAAAGCACATCCACCAGGAAGCTGACGTTGAAGGCGATCTCGACCGGATCGCCGTCAACTGTGGCCTCGACGACGGTCTCATTGGAGCCGGTTTCGGCCGAGACCGCCGAGACCTCCAGGTTGCCGGGCTCGCTCTCGCTGCCGGGGGTGATCCGCAGCCGGGCGCTGTGGGCCGCCTCGCGGGCGAAGATGTCGGCCGCCTTGCAGGCTTTGAGGAATGCCGTGGTGGAAAGCACGGTGCGCGTGCTGGAGTTAGTGGGAATGATGCTGCGGTAGTCCGGGAACGTGCCGTCGATCAGTTGCGAGACCAGTTCGACGTTCTTGGTGCGGAAGATCACCTGATTGCGAGCAGGCGGCAGCGACATCGTAACGACCTCGTCGCCGTCGCCGAGGATGCGGGCGAGCTCCGACAGCGCTCGCGACGGGATCACCACCTTGATCGCAGCCCCGCCCGGGCTGGATAGGTGAGCCGAGCGCACCGAGAGACGGAACCCGTCGGCGGCGGCCATCGTCAGTTCGCCCGAACGCAATTCGGTGTACACGCCGGTCAGGACCGGCCGCGCATCGTCGCTTGAGGCGGCGAAGACCACCTGGTTGATCATCTCCTTCAAGTCGGAGACGTTGAGGCTGAGGCCGTCGTCGAGATCCGAAGGCGGAAGCGGCGGGAACTCCTGGGCGTCCAGGCACTTGATATCGTTGTTGAAGGCGCCGCACACGACATGCAGCGTCTGGGTGCGGACGGTCAGGTCCATCTGGACATGATCATTGGGCAGCGTGTTCACCAGGTCGACGAAGGTGCGCGCCGGGACCGTGGTGGCGCCGTCGTCCTCAACCTTGGCTCCGACCCAGCAGCTGATGCCGATCTCCAGATTGGTGGCCGAGAGCCGCAGACGACCATGGTCGGTCGCCACCAGAACGTTGCCGAGCACGGGCAAGGTGCTGCGCGGGGCGACAGCCCGGGCGGCGATGCTCAGTCCGCGTGCGAGGTTCTCTTGCAGGCAGGTGACCTTCATGCGGGGCATTCCCTCCGAAGGGCGAGCCGAGGCGATCGAGGAAGTATACAACGAAGCGCGCCGGCCGACAAAGCGCCGGCCGGGTTCCCGTTCCAGGACACCGCCTGGCATTGGCTGGAGCCGCCGCGGCAAGCGGTCGAATCCGAGCCCGGCCGCGCCCACCCGCAAATCCGGCCGAGGACGCCCTCAAGCGGCCGGAGGATGGGGCGAATCGTCGGCCGGCAGAGGCGGCGAGGGTATCCCCAGTGCGATCACGGTGCCGAAGGCGAAGGCCGCCAAGGCCAGGCTGTACACAACGAGATAGCCCCCGTCCGCCGTGCCGAAGAGGCGGTTGAGGGGATCGATCAGGGCGGCGCCGATCAGGCGAGCGACGGCGCTGCCGGCTGCCGTGGCGATGTTGGCCACGCCCAGGTAGCGGGCGGCATCAGCCCGGGGCACGATGTCGGTCACCAGCGCCCAACTGGCGCTGAGGAACACTCCAACCCCGAGCCCGAGCACGCCGGCCGCCAGCAGCAACACGCCTGGATCGCGTGCGACCAGGATCAGGGCCGTGCCGCCTGAGGCCAGCAGGCCGGCGCTAACCAGCAGCGGCCGCCGCCCGAAGCGATCGGCCAGCCATCCGGCGGGCAGCGGGACGAGCAACAGCATCAGCCCGATGATCGTTGCCAGGTTGGCGATGTAGCGCTGCGCCTGGTCCTGAGGCATCCCGAGGACGTCGATCACGTAGAAGAGCAGGAAGGTATTCAGGGTGATGAAACCACCCCAGATCAGCAAGCGGTTGGCAAACCACGGGGCGAAGGCCGGATGGCGGCGGAGCTCTGGCAGGAGCTGGCGCGCACGCCCGGCGGCGACGGGCGGTACAGACGTGGCCGCTGCCCGCTCGGCCGCCAGACGAGCCGTGATCGCCAGAGCGATGCACATGCTCACACCGGCGACAGCTGCAGCCAGAAGCGGCTGTCCTGCGGCCACCAGCTGGCCGGCAAGCTGACGGCCGATGACGAAGCCCAAGATCTCGAAGGCGCTTTTCAACCCCGCCGCCCGGCCGCGCTGATGAGCCGGAAGACGGTCGGGGATCAGCGCCTGCCAAGGCCCCTGCACGGTGTTGATTCCGAGCTGGGTCACGACCACTGCTGCCAGCAGGAGTCCGAGGGAGGGCACAGCCACGACCGAGAGCAATCCGATGACGACGATCGGAGTTCCGGCAACCAGGTAGGGCAGGCGCCGGCCCCAGGCGGTTCGTGTCCGATCGGAGAGGGCGCCGACCACCGGCTGCCAGATCATGGCGGCGAGCAGTCCTCCCAAGGTGATCAACCCCAGGGCGACGTTCTTGTTGGCCGGGGCGAGGTCAAGCAGGCGGTGGCCGAGCAGAGGCGGGTCGAGCGTATTGATGGTGATTCCGATGGCGACCGCGAAAGACGTCAGGGCGGCGACCTGCATCCACGGCAGGCGAGTCGGGGGCTCGCGATCGGGATTCAGCACAGGTCTCATCAGCTGGGGGATGATAGCACCGACGGGCAGGTGCCGGCGTGCCCTGCGGCCAAGGCCGTGCCGGTCGTGAGAGCGGGAGCGGCCGAGGCGAATTCAGGCTTGGGCGTCGTCGGGCCGTCGTTCGCCGGCGGCGGGCAAGGTGAACCAGAACGTGCTGCCCTGCCCCAGCTGGCTGGTGACG
>JALHUE010000520.1 GCA_022866145.1 Anaerolineales bacterium
AGCGAGAGGACAAGTTTCTGGATCTCCGCCTTGGTGCCCACATCGATCCCGCGGGTCGGTTCGTCGAGGATCAGCACGCGCGGATTCATGGCCAGCCATCTGGCCAGGATGACCTTCTGCTGGTTGCCGCCGCTCAGGTTCTTGACGGGGGCGTCGAGCGATGGCGTGGCGATCCCCAACAGCTCGACGTACCTCTCGGCGATCTCGTCCTGCTGCTGTCGGCGGAGGAACCTGAACCAGCCCTGACCGACCTGAAGGGCGAGGATGATGTTCTCCCGTACCGAAAGGTGATCGATAATCCCTGCCCCCTTTCGGTCTTCGGGCGTCAGCACCAATCCGCGGGTGATCGAGGCGAATGGGGAGAACCTGGTCACCACCTTCCCCTCGACCTCCATCGAGCCGCTGTCGGGCGACTCCAGCCCGTACAGCAGCCCGGCGGCCTCCGTCCGGCCCGACCCGACCAGGCCCGCAAGGCCCAGGACCTCGCCCGGGTACAGTGTCAGGTCAAAGGGATAGACGTCGCCGCTCAAGCCCAGGTCGCGGGTCGTAACGATGGGCTGGGCTCCGATCTGTTCTCCGGTGGCGGCTTTGATCTTCGAGATCTCGGAGAACTCGGTGATTGTCCTGCCGATCATCTTCTCGACCAGCTCCATTTTCGGCAGGGACTCCGTTTCGTACGTGCCGACCAGCCTTCCATTGCGGATCACTGTGACGCGATCCGAGATTCGGTAGGCCTGGTCGATGAAATGCGTGATGAATGTGATTCCGACCAGCTTGCCCTGGAGCCGTCGCATCACCTCGAACAACTGCTCAGTCTCGTGCGATGACAGGCTGGAGGTTGGCTCGTCCAGGATCAACACCTTCGCCGACTCGATCTCGAGAGCGCGAGCGATGGCGACCATCTGCTGGATGGCGACGGAGTAGTCCCCAAGGGTGCGGGTCACGTCGATGTCCATCCCGAGGACCCGGAGGAGGATCTCCCTGGCCTCGCGGTTCATCCTCTTCCAGTCGATCGCTCCGAATCGCATCGGCTGGCGACCGATGAGGATGTTCTCCGCCACCGTCAGGTTGGGGCACAGGTTGATTTCCTGGTAGACCGTGCTGATGCCCAGCGTCTGGGCGTGCTGTGGCGAGCGTACGACGACTTCCTTGCCCTCCAGCAGGATGCGACCGCTGTCGGGTTTCTCGACGCCCGTGAGGATCTTGATGAGAGTGGACTTCCCGGCGCCATTGCCGCCCATCAGGGCGTGGATCTCGCCTGCGTGAAGGTCAAAATCGACCTCGATCAGGGCCTGCACCCCGGGGAAGGACTTCGAGATACGCTGCATGGAGACGAGCAGGCTGCTGGGGTCTCGCTGCGGCATGGGCATTCTTCCCCTTCCAGGTTGGGGCGAGAGGGGCGGCGTCCACCGCCGCCCCTCTCGAGCCCTGTCCACCTTATCGGTCAGGTACGTCCCGGGGGTCCGCGCTCGGTACGTTGAACGGAGCGCAGACTCCCCAGTTACGGCTAGTACTTGCGGCCGTCGGCGATCTCCTGCAGGTTCGGGTCCGAAGCTCTGAAGATGCCTTCCTGCGAAGGCACCCACTTGGGGAGCTCCTCGCCGTTGGCGGCCTTCAGGGCCGCTTCGTACACCTGCGCAGCCAGCAGCGGGTTGCACTCCACGGTGACGCCCAACTCGCCGTCGAGCATCGACTTGAAGGCACCTGCCGTAGCATCGACGGAAAGAACCTTCACATCCTCGTTCGGGACCAGGCCGGCTTCCTTCAGGGCCTCAATAGCGCCCAGGGCCATCTCGTCGTTCTGGGCGAAGATCCCGTCGACTTCCTTGCTCTCCTTCAGCCAGGCTTCGGTGACTGCTTTGCCTTCGGTGGCGCTCCAGTTCCCCGTTTGGCTGTTGGCGATCGTGATTCCGCATTCGCCCATCCGCTCGCGGAATCCCTGGCCGCGGTCCTTGGCGGCTGACGAACCGACATTGCCGACCAGCTCCCAGACGACCTTCGTTTCGCTTCCTTCCAGCATCGCGCACATCTCGTCGGCGGACTTCCGGCCTTCTTCGGCGAAGTCGGAGCCGATGTAGGTGGCGTAGAGGTCCTCGGGAGCATCGATGCGGCGGTCCTCCAGAACAACGATCTTGCCAGCATCCTGCGCTTCCTTCAGAACATCCTCCCAGCCCGTGGTCTCGAGGGCGGCCAGGACGATCGCGTTCACCTCAGGATCCTGGATGAACTGGCGGAACCCCGCCACCTGGTTGGCCAGATCGTTCTGGGAATCATAGAACTTCAGATCCAGGCCTACCTGCTCGGCGGTTTCCTTGAACGAGGCCGTGTTGGCCGCGCGCCAGCCGCCCTCGGATCCGGTCTGCAGGAATCCCACGACCAGGTCCGAGTACTCGCAGTTCGGCGCGCAGGCCAGCCCGGCGGCCGGGGCCGCGGGTGGAGCCTCGGTGGCAGGAGCCGCCGGGGCCTCGGTGGCCGGCGCCGCTGGTGCCTCGGTCGCCGGGGCAGCCGGCGCGCAGGCGCCCAGGACGAAGGCGGCTACAAGGAACAGAAAGGCGATTGTCTTGATGCGGTACATGTTGTTCCTCCTTCTCTCGATTTGTGCCCATTGTCAAGTTCGGGCGGAAATGCTGGTCCTGCGTTGATCGAGGCGGTCTTGACGGTTGAAATTGTGCCTCGGTCCTCGGACGCAGGTCGGACCTGTGGGCGGGTTGGCGCCTCTGGCGGCCTTCTCATCTCTCCTGCCTGGCCTCCTTTCATGTTCCCGTTTTACGGGGACGGTCGGACTGAGCTCTGACGGACGACCAGAGTCGGAGACAGCACGACCGGGGTGGGGGCGGGCGCCGCGATGGCTGCCCACTGGAATCCAATCAGCCGAATCACCTCCTCCACGGCGACCTGTCCCAACGCATGTTGGTCCTGTTCGATCGTCGTCAGAGGAGGCCAGTAGTAGGCGGACTCGACGATGTTGTCGAAACCGACAACGCCCAACTCCCGCGGGATGTCGATGCCCTTCTTGCAGGCAGCCTGCATGACGCTCAAGGCCATCTGATCGTTGGCAACGAAGACGGCGTCCATCTCCGGGTACTGGTGGAAGAGCCGCTCGATAGCCTCGGCGCCGCTGGCCGAAGACCAGTTCCCTTCGACATACGTGTCTGTTCCAGCTTCCAAGCCGGCGTCCAGGAGGGATTCCTCCCAGGCGGCTTTGCGCTGGCGGGCTTCCCACCAATCCAGCGGGCCGGCGATGTGGCCGATTCGCCGGTAGCCCTGATCCAGCAAGTGGGCGACGGCCAGCCGGGCTCCGGCGTAGTTATCGATCGAGACTGCCATAAGGTTCTGGCGAGGCTCCATCGCCAGGAACACAACCGGGACTTCCGAGTCCAGCGTCAGCTGATCGACGAAATCCCGGTTCGACCCGACCTCCGGGACGGCCCAGATCACTCCGTCGACGTGACGGGAGTGGAGCATCTGGAAGATCGGAGCGACGTCGTTCGAGTCGAACCTGGGGAGTTCCTTGAGCAGAAGCGAGTAGCCCAGCTCCTCGGCTGCGTCGGCGATGCCGTTGAGAGTCCGGGAGGGGCCAATGTACTTGAGGCCAGCAGTGACAACTCCCAGGGTATAGCTGCGCTGGCGGATCAGACTGCGCGCCAGGGCGCTGGGTTGGTAGCCGAATTCCTCGATGACCGACTGAACGCGTTTGCGCGTCTCCAGCGAGACGTCTGGGCGGGCGTTGATCACGCGGGAGACCGTCTGGGTCGACACTCCCGCCGCCGATGCGACTTGCTTGATGTTGGGTCGACTGGACCGTGGGGGCATTGTTATCGATCTCGGTATCGATCACGGGATCGATAACATCTTACCCGGGACCCGGTCTTGGAGGCAATTGATGAATGTCACGTTACATTGCGACAGCAGTGAAAGTGGAGATTCCGGGGTAAGGATACCTGTTTGGGGAGTTGTCAATGGCCGTCCGGACTTCGGAGATCGGTAGGCCACATGGTGGCCACCCATCGGTCCGTCATCGAGCAAAGCCTATGAGTTTCCGCAAGCGGCTAGGGATCCCGGGTTGCTGGCAGCGGGGGCCGTGCAGCAACCGATCCCGCTGCTGACGAGCCAGCGTGGCTGGCCAAGATGAAGCCCGGCGCCTCAGGCGCCGGGCTGTCGGTGACTCGAGGAGGCGACGATGGGATTTGCCTGCTCAAGCCGCACACCGTCCCGGTGTCCTACGGGAGAGGCCAGGGAACCCATGATGAGGATCTTGCAGGGCCCGACGCAGGCGATTCAGACCCTTGGTCGCCTTTGGCCGGATTCCGTGTAGGGGTTTACGTATTTTCGGCTACCTTGCGGGCCCAGATCCTGGACCGTCTTCTGGGCTCAGGCAACAGACATAACTGCATGCGTCTTGGAGAGTTCATTGTCGGCCGTTGCTGGCAATCTCGCAAGTGCCCCGAAGTGACTGCCCGCCGATGAAGATCGTCCACGTGTTGGCGACCCTGGCCCGAGCGAGAAACTCGCTCTCCCCAAGCGTCTAGTCAGTTCGGACCTTCCGGAAGGCCTGTTCCGCGGCGGCCACGGTCGCCTCG
>JALHUE010000521.1 GCA_022866145.1 Anaerolineales bacterium
CAACGACGCCTTCGTGAAGCACGGCGTCGATTGGTCGGTGAGCATCACCAAGCGCTACGGCGATGCCGAGGCCCAGGCGCGGCAGGCCTTTGCCGAGGGCGCCGACCTGGTGGCCGCCTACGGCGGGGACGGCACGCAGCATGAGGTGTCGCTGGCGGCGATCGATGCCGGGAGGCCGCTGGGGATCCTGCCGGGCGGCACGGGCAACGGCTTCGCCCGCGAGAACGGCATTCCCACCCAGTTGGCCCCGGCGGTTGAGCTGCTGTGCACCAGTCGGCAGGTCCGGCGGGTGGACGCGGCACGCATCGGCGAGTCGTACTTCATCCAGCGCATGTACGCCGGGATCGAGCCCGAGGAACAGACCAGCCGCGAGCTCAAGAACAAGTACGGCGTGCTGGCCTATGCCCTGACCACCGCCCGGCGCGTCCGGACCAGTCACCCGAGCGAGTACCAGCTGACCGTCGATGGCCAGCAGCACACGGTGCGCGCCATCCAGCTGTACGTCGTCAACTCCGGGATGACGGGCAAGGGAGTTGCCCCGATGGGGGAGTACAGCATCACCGACGGCTTGCTGGAGGTGATTGTCTTGTCGGCTGACCCGATCAGCGCCCTGGCGGCGCAGCAGCGGATGTTCCACCTTCCCTTGCGCTCTGCCGCCCTATCCGCCTGGCGCGGCCGGCGGATCACCCTCGAGGCCGACACGCCCAGGACGATCTGGACCGACGGGGAGCTCCACGGGAAGACGCCGGTGACCGTCGAGGTTGTGCCCTCCGCCCTGCCGATCGTCGTCCCATGACCGGTTCTCCCGACATCTCACAGATCACGCCACAGCTGTTCATCTCGGCCTGGCCGCGAGGCCAACAGGCTGAGGAATTGGGCACGCTGGGAATCCGGCTGATCCTGTCGATGCACTGGGTGTTGCCGAAGCGTTCGCTCGGCCGGGCACCGCTTCGCCTGCTCTGGCTTCCGACGATCGACCTGCCATTCACCCCAATGCCGATGTCGATGTTGCGCCGCGGGGCCCAGGCCGCGTTGCCGGTCCTGGCCGCGGGCGGCGGCGTGCTCTGCCATTGTCGAGCTGGCGTCCACCGCAGCGTGGCGATGGCCTGCTGCGTGCTCATCGCCCAGGGGTACACGGCGGAGGAGGCCATGCGCCTGGTCAAGGAGAAGCGGCCAGTCGCCGATCCATACATCTGGTACATTGAGCGCCGCATCCGCAAGTTCGCCGCCGAATGGAACCATCGGCCGCCACGGTAACCCCGACTATTCCCTCGCCTCGTGCTCAGCCCGCCGTGTGCTCCACCGGCGCGTTGACGTGCTATGATTCCGTTCTGTATGGCGACCTGGCCTGCATTCGCCTCCCCTCCTACCAACCTGCCGGTCCTCCCGCTACGCCCGATCAAGGTCCCCTTCGAGTTGAAGGCACGGCATGACGCCAATGTGGACCTCCCCTTGGCAATTGCCGACCCGCTGAACGCTCTCACCTGGGATCCTGCCCAGTCTCCACGCTGTGCCCGTGACCCACTCCGATCTACGCCGAACCGCCTGCAGCCACGTCGC
>JALHUE010000522.1 GCA_022866145.1 Anaerolineales bacterium
CTCTCGGTTCGGTTCCTGGCTCGCAGGCGCCACATCACGACCGGGGACTCGTCCGGTGCGGCCTACTCCAGCTCCAAGCGCACTGGTAGGCCGGCCCACTCGATCACCAGCTGTGCGCTTTGGGCAGTGCCGAACAGGTACCCGGCCAGCTGCGGATCGCCTAGACGGCCCCCGGCCCGCCCAAGCCTGGCACTGCGCACCCTTGCCGCCGGCCCCGGCGAGACCGGATTTCCTAGATGCCGGATGGGAGGTCCCCATAGGCCGCAAGAAATGCATTGCCGAGTTCCAGCTGCAGCGGGCTCCCTAGCGCGGCCGGGCAAGATATGACCCGTGACAGTGCCGGAGGGCATTATGGCGGCAGGCTGATCTCCCTCCGACCGGATGAGCATAGTCGTTTGCCCTGCGTCCGGCGCGGCTCGCAGCCAGCGCAGGCAGGCTGGTGGCGAAGATTCTGCTAAGCGATGTGATTGGAAAGCAGCGGAGGCAGGAATCGAGAGTTGGGGGAGGATCGTCCGGTGGCCGTCAGCCTGGCGTTCCGTAGTGTGTGTAGTGGTACTGGATCTTGCCGTCAAGGATTCCGAGAGTATCGCTGCCCACAACAACGCGCCCGGCTGTGGTCTTGGCAAACCAGGTGAACTGGCGGAAGGTCCCTGCTCCGGTCTTTCCCGTCAGCTCGAACTTGGCATCCGGGAGGGCCTCCTCGAGCAGGTATCGGTACCAGGCCTTGAGGGCCGAGTGCCCGACAACAGTTCGGTCTCCGGTCACATGGGCGGCGCCCTCATGGTACAAGTCGGTGATCGACGAGATCTTGCGCTTGTTCAACCGCTGGATCAGCTCTTCCGGGACATCGGGGGGTGGCTCCGGGGGCGGGTCCCAGGCGAAGCCGGCGACAGCCTGCCACAGGTCCTGATAGGCCGAGCGGGAGGCATAGTCCCAGCTCCAGGCGTTGGCGGAATCGAGGCCGAGGTTCTTGGCGGTCGACAGGGCCGTGCGGATCTCGTCCGGCGTCGGTCGCCAGCCCCCTGCGGAGTACGTCGGGAACGTCGGGACGACAGGCCGGGCGTTCGGCAGACTCATGTACTGATCGAGGGAGACCCGCAGCTGCACCTCAGGATCATGGGATTGCTCGAAGTACACCTGCGGCATCGCATAGTCGCACACCGCCAGGAATTCGGCATACGGCAATTCGTAGTGCACCCGCGGGTAGCGGTAGGAACTTAGGGCGATGGGCATGTCACCCAGCAGCCGCCGCAATTCCTGGGCATAGCGCTGAGCTGCAACCTTCTTGCCGGAACGCTTGTATTCTCGTTCGGCGTCGATCACGTATCCGTCGACCCCAAGGCTGCGGGCCCGGTTCGCCCCCAGCCGGGCTTCCCCCAGCGGGTTCTCGCCGCGCACATAGTGCCAACCCCAGACCTGGATGCCCGCCGACTTGAGGGCCGTCAGCACAGGAGGCACCAAGTCCACCCCCCGCGCCCGGTCGATGTTGTACGGCCAGTCTGCACCGTCGGCAATCTTGATCAGGACATGGGTCAGGCCGGCCTGCTGGGCCTTGGCCGCAATGGCCTTGGCGCTGCCGCCCTCGCAGTTCTGGAGTTGCCAGATGAAGAATCCCTTGCCGCGCAGCTTCATCGGGGGGGTTGCCTGGAGGGACGATTCGCCCTTGGGCTCAGGATTCGCGGCCGTCGTCGGCCCGCGGCGGCGGGCGAAGGCGCAAGCTGCTGGCACGCCGAACCGAGCTGTCTCCGTAGCGTTGGCGGAGTCGATCCACCGCCCGGAGCAGCCGCTCTTCCCGTTCCCAGGACCGGTCGAACAGGTCGAGCTGGCGGACGGGCGCCTGGAGCCCCGAAAGGCCCACACCCACCAGCCGCACAGACCGCCCTGGCAGCCAGTGTGCCCGAAGCAGCGAGCGCGCCGCCGCCAGGATCTCCTGGTCGAGGCTCGTAGGCTGGGGCAGGCTCGCCTGCCGGAGAATTGTCGTGAAATCGGACCATCGCAGCTTCAGTCGGACGGTTGC
>JALHUE010000523.1 GCA_022866145.1 Anaerolineales bacterium
CTCGTAGGCATCGCCCTGCAGTGCGTCCAGCAGCTGAACTCGGCTGAACACTCGGCCTGGCTCGGAGGCCAGCGTCGCCAGCAGCGTAAATTCGGTCGGCGTCAGCAGGATTTCCTCCCCGCCGCGCCGGACCTGGTGGCGGGGCAGGTCAATCTCCAGATCCGCGTGCCGCAGTACCTGCTGGGCGACGGGCTCCCCGTAACTCCTGCGCAGAACGGCCCTCACCCTTGCCACCACTTCCCGCGGCGAAAACGGCTTGGTGATGTAGTCGTCGGCACCCATCTCCAGTCCCACCAGGCGATCAGTTTCCTCGACACGGGCCGTCAGCATGATGATCGGCGTGTCTCCCGCCCGGCGGATCTCGCGGGCCACATCCAGGCCGTCCTTCTTGGGAAGGTTCAGGTCGAGCACAACCAGATCCGGCTGACGATGATGAAAGACGGAAAGCCCGGACACTCCGTCGGCCGCGGTTTCGACGCGAAAGTGGGCCGCCTCCAGGTAGTCCCGTACGATGGCCGCCAACTCGAGCTCATCTTCGATGATCAGCACGGTCTTCGCCATGATTCCGATTATACGCTCCGCATTCCCATCGCCCTGGACTGGGCGCGCCCCCCGCCACTCGTAGCTCACTCCAACCGCACTCACCGCCATGCGCCTCAGGCGCCCCAGGGTCACTCGACCCACCCTACCGCCCCCCTGTGAAGAACCGGTGAAGGCACTCGACCCAGACCACAGGCCGATGGGCCGCGCACCTTCACCCATCCTCGTCCTCCGGGCGCTATCGGAACCCCCACAATCCCTTCACAGCACATGCGCGACTCGAGCACAGCTGGGTGGGATGATGCACGCAAGACCCTTCCCTGAATGGGAGATCAAGGTGAGCATGACCAAAGCCTACCGAAAACTGGATCCTCGACGCAGTCCTGTTCCTGGCACTCCTGGGCGCCTTGCTGAAGGGCGGGACCGGTCCTGCGCTCCATCAGTGGTTAGGTTTCGGGATCGCGATCTTGGCCGCCTGCCATCTTGGATTGCATTGGGCCTGGGCAGGAGCGGTGATGTGAACGCGCTTCGGCAAGCAGCCGAGGCGGGTCCGCCGATTCGATGCGCTCGACGGAGCCCTTCTGGCCGGGCTGATCTGCACCCTGGCCTCCGGGCTGGTCATCTCGACCTGGCTCGGGCTCCCCCTCGCCAACACCCGGGCGTGGGAGCTGGCGCACCTCGCCGCCAGCCTCGCCACGTTGCTGCTGGCCGTCGCCAAGGTCGCCCTGCACTGGCACTGGGCGATCACGGTCTTCCGCCGCCTCCGGCCTCAGCCTCGCCTCCCCCATGCGCTGACAGCGCATGTCCCCCTGACCCCGGTTCGGGCCACGCCCAGTCGGCGGGACTTCCTGCGATTGATCTGTATCGTCGGCGTGGCCTCAGTTGCCGCTGCACTCCCCGCCTTGCAGGCAGTCCAGGCGCAGGGCCGAACAAACGCCGACGCCAGCGCCTCCGACCAGGGCGCCCCGCTTGCTCGCGTGAGATCACCTCCATTGTCGGGCGCGCGGTGCGCCAAGGCCTGCTCGTTCCCCGGGGGATGCCGGCACTACACCGATGCCGATGGCAATGACCTGTGCGACCTCGGCCAACGCACGACCTGATGCCCGCCACGCGTGAGAAACCACGTGCCGTCCACCCAACGAACTGCACCGCGGGGATCGGTGCTAGAATCCAGTCTCTGCACGGAGTCCCAGCTATGTCTCGACCTCGATCCTTCGTTCTGCTTCCCTTGATAGCCTTTCTGCTCGTCGGATGGAACACCTCTTCCGCGAAGTCCAGTGCAGGCCTGGATCGCCTGCCGGTTGGGGAGGCGCAAAGCACCGGCTACCCTCTGCTTGCGGAACTGCACGGGCAGAACGCGAGCCTGCTAGCACTTGCGATCTCTCCCGATGGAGCGCTGCTGGCAGCCTCCGGAGACAAAGGCGCCATCGACCTGTGGACCGTCGCAGATTGGCAGCCGGCGGGCAGCCTGACCGGACACACTGCGGGAGTGAACACGCTTGCCTTCTCGCCTGATGGCGCCCGGCTGGCGTCGGGTTCCGATGACGCAACTGTCCGGGTATGGGACCTGTCGACCCTAACCGAGCTCAGTCGCTTCAAGCCGACCATGGCGACCAATGTCTACAGGGTGGCTTTTTCGCCCTCTGGCACCGAACTAGCCGTTGGGGCCCAGCTCTGTGTTGTACAACTGGTCAATCCGGGAAATGGAATCCTACGTCGGACCCTTGACCAACCCGGCTGCGGCGCGACGAGCCTAGGCTGGGTCTGGGCCTGGGGCATCGACTATTTCCCGGATGGCGACGGTTTGATCACTGGCGACGGCCGAGGCTGCTGCGGCGGGGCGCTATTTCGCTGGGCAGAAGACCGCTTCATCGAGCCAGAACTGTTGGCCGGGTATGGGCTCCCCGTGAATGACGTGGATGTCGATGGCAGCGGAACCAGGGTGGCCCTCTCCGCCTTGGGTGAGCCCGCGGTCTGGATCCGGGATACCGTCAGCGGCGACCTGATCCACGAGATGATCGGTCATGTCTTCCGGGTCAACGCTGTCGCTTATTCGCCAGACGGGAAGCTGGTGGCCTCCGTTTCTCGCGACGGGACTCTCGTCCTATGGGACACGGAGACCGGCACCGAAGCCTCCCGGATCTCGCCCCGTGTCGGCCCACTGACGGATGTGGCCTTCACGCCGGATGGAAGACTGATCGCCGCGACCACTGAGGACGGCAGGGTCCTGGTCTGGGACTTGAGCGGCGGCTGATCCCTCAGCTGAAGCCACTCCGGGTGGAATGCAAGCTCCGCTCGTGCTGCGTGCCGGCTCCAGGCTGCCCGCCTGCTGCCGACTCCCCTTCCTATGGGATAGACGCCCTGGCAAGTTCGCCGTAAGGTGAGGCCATGCGCACGGAAGACCTGCTGCGTTTCCAGGCCGAGATCCGGGCGGTCCGGCAAGCCCTGCTCGCTGAGCGGATCGAAGTCGTGTTCCCCTCCGGCGGCCACCTGGCCGGCCA
>JALHUE010000524.1 GCA_022866145.1 Anaerolineales bacterium
CAGCAATCGCGGCCGGCGGTCTCCGCCTTCCGTCACGCCTCGGTCCTCAGATCCCGGGATTGGTCGACGATGCTCCGGATCTCGTCCAGCGTCATCCAGTTGGGGTTGCTGTCACTGGCGTAGCGGAAGTCCGGCGGGAGGGCCGCGCCTTGCTGCCTCCAGCCGTGACCGAACCACAGCGCCTCGGCCGGCTCGACGACGTACATGTCATCCAACTCGACCGCATGCCTCGCCTCATCCTCCGACAGCAGGACCTCGTGCAGCTTCTCCCCCGGGCGGATCCCGACGTGCTCGATCCGGCAATCCGGGGCGATGGCCTTTGCCAGATCGATCACCTTCATGCTGGGGATCTTGGGCACGAAGACCTCGCCGCCTAGCATCCGCTCGATGCAACCAATGGTGAATCGAACACCTTGATCCAGTGAAAGCCAGAAGCGGGTCATCCTCTCATCGGTGATCGTGACCACACCGGTCTGCCGCTGTCGCAAGAACACCGGCACAACACTGCCGCGGCTGCCGACAACGTTGCCATACCGAACACACGCGAATCGTGTCCCGGTGCCCGCGGCGTAAGCATTCGATTGGACGAAGAGTTTCTCGGCGGCGAGCTTGGTGGCGCCATACAAGTTGATCGGATTGACCGCCTTGTCCGTGCTCAGCGCCATGACCCGCCGCACGCCGGTGTCGAGGGCTGCCTCAACCACATTGCGCGCCCCCATGATGTTGGTCTGGATCGCCTCGAACGGGTTGTACTCGCAGGCGGGGACTTGCTTGAGAGCAGCAGCATGCACCACCACGTCAACGCCGTTCATCGCTCGCTTCAGTCTCGATTCGTCGCGTACATCGCCGATGAAGTAGCGAAGGCCGGGGTGATCGAACCCGAGTTCGCGCATCTCATGTTGTTTCAACTCATCGCGACTGAAGACAATCAGTTTTTGCGGGTGGAACTCGGCCAGCATGACCGCGACAAACTTCCGCCCGAACGAGCCTGTTCCACCGGTGATCAGGACCACCTGCTCACTCCAATTCATCTGCCGCCCCTTCTTCCCCGAGCACTCCGGGCTTCGAGAACACGAACATCGGGTATTGCCCTAAGCGCCCCAGGAGACGCGGGGCGGTCTCTTCCCAGCGGTGAAGCATTCTCAGCCAAACGCGTCCGAACAACCGCTCATGAATAAACGTTCTGAGGAATCCGGTGTTCACCGTTCGCCAAACCAGGATTTCGAGCGTGGGCAGGAAGTCGAGTTCCTTCCGGGCCCAGAGGTAGTCATGCTTGTAGGTGATCGTGCCGGTCGGAGCGCACTTCTCAGGGTCCCTATCCTTGGCGTCCTTGCGCTGGGCGCCAGGGATGGCCTGTTCGCCCCGGCGCCGCGCCAGCATCGATTGCCCGGCTCGCGTCGGCCGCTCCATCAGCCGCATCAACAGTCCCCCGTCACCCCAGGCATACACAACCACTGCCCGCCCTCCGGGCGCCAGCACGCGATACAGTTCCTTCAGGCCGCGCTTGTGCTCTTCGGCGGGGAGGTGGTGCAGGGTGTGCAGCGAGACCACGCCCTCGAAGACGGACTCTTTGAACGGCAGATTGGCCAGGTCCCCGACGACATAGGCGCCATGAGTCCCGAGGCGTGTGCGGGCTTCGGTCAGTGCCAGGCGGGAGATGTCCAGGCAAACGCGGCGGGAGAAGCCCCGCGAGTACTCCAGGTACTCGGGATACTGCACTGGCCCCGAGCCGGCATCCAGCAGCCTCTGACCCCGCTGCGGAAGATGTCTGCCCACCCGCAAATGACAGCGGTGGATGTACTCGCGTGACACCGGGCGCAGATCTTCGTACCGGGCATTCTGATACAGGCCATCTCCGACCACCTTCCAGCCGATCGAGTCGTAGAAGGCCTGCACCTGGCGCTTGATGTCCTTCTCGGCCATCGTCCCGCTTCACCCCGCCGAAGGCGGCGGGCGGTGCCACTCGAGAGGCTGGCCGGCAAGAGCATCCATGGCCTGACGATAGGGGGCCAAGCCGTCCGGAGCCAGAAGGGCCTCCATCGGCCGCGCGGCTTCATCCTCCCAGAAGCGCACCAGGTGCCAGGGGAACGGGAATGGATAGTCGAAGAAGAACCGGTAGGCGTAGCGCCAGGCGAGATCCACCTGCTCGCGGCTCAGTCGGTCGCCCCGCGGGCGGCGGACCAGGGAG
>JALHUE010000525.1 GCA_022866145.1 Anaerolineales bacterium
CGTCTACCACCGGCCAGCGGTTGCGGCGTGCATGGTAGATCATCCAGTTGTCCCACCCGGAACGGCCGATGGCGAAGGCGGGAAGATCGGCGAAGCACTGGCGCGGAAACACGAAGTAGTCACTTCCTCCGGCGGGGTGCAAGACGCCTTCACGAGCTACCCTGTCGCGCAAGACCCTCTGACCCGCCTCGCCTCCCTCCAGTAGATTCGCCACGCCC
Source organism: Anaerolineales bacterium (assembly GCA_022866145.1). Taxonomy (NCBI): domain Bacteria; kingdom Bacillati; phylum Chloroflexota; class Anaerolineae; order Anaerolineales; species Anaerolineales bacterium. The sequence goes on from JALHUE010000525.1 coordinate 219, forward strand.
AGATCCCAGCGCTGGCCAACCATTAGGAAGTCGGCGCATTCTGCCTGCACCGCTCTTGCGGCTTCCACCAGGTCGGGCAGGAGCAGGATGTCGGCATTTACGTACGCCATGAGAGGCTGCGAACTTGCTGTCCGGGCGAGGTGGAAGATCGAATCGAGGCGAGGTGTCCCGTGGCTGTTCCGCTCGACACCTGAGATCCAGCGGACCTGCAGGCCATCCGCCGCCTCCGCCAATCCCGGTTCGTCCCCGACGACCAGGACATTGACCTCGGCCCCGAGACCCAGCCATGACCGAATGGCATTGCCTTGAATCAGGCTGATGTGCGGGTTCGTGAAGGGTTTAGGCGCACTGAAGATCGTGAGCATGATCCCTTTGAGAAACGCTTGTGAGGCAGTCACCCACTGAGGGCAGATTCACTCCGCGTCCATAAACGTCTTGTGAGCCACACTGGCGTTGATCGCCGTCAGTTCTGGCTGTTCCTCCACGAGCTTCAAGACCTCCTGCCAGGTGAAGTCGGTCCGGCCGGGGAAAGCAGCGTACACCCGGCGAACGAACTCCAGGTCTTCCGCGGTGTCAACGGTCCAACGAAGGTGGCCGAGATCCTGACTATGGTCGACCCGCAGAACCCGGAAGCGCCCGGGAGGCTCGTAGAGGTATGGCATGACGTGCTCTCGTTGGTAGGGCTCGGTCGCCTCGTTCCACGCCCGCTCGAGCGCATCGAAGGTTGCCACTTCGGTGTCAAGTCCGATTGGGAACGTACGGCCATTCGGCAGGCGGTTGGCGGCGAAATCCAGCGGGGGCTCGGCCTTCAGAAAGGCATCTAAGGTCAAGTCGATGACTGCCGGATCGATGAGGGGGCAGTCACCCGTGATCCGCACAACGACCTGCGCCTGGGCTTGCCGAGCTGCACTGTAGACCCGGTCCAGGACATCGTCTGCCCTGCCTCGGTAGCAGGCAACCCCCCACCCCCGGCAGGCTTCCGCCACCGCCTGATCCGGCGGCAGGTCGGTTGTCGCTACAATGACATCATCGACCTGTGCGGCCCGCGCCGATCGCTCAACCACCCGGACCAGCATGGGAGCACCAGCGATGTCCTCGAGCACTTTTCCTGGCAAGCGCTTTGAGCCCATGCGGGCTTGGATGACGACGACGATCCTAGGGCGCATTCCGCTTTGCCTGGCTGGTTACCAGTTGGTAGGCATCGACCAGCATGCGGCTGTTGCTGCTCCAGTCGGCACGAGCTTCGACGGTTGCCCTCCCCACCTTGCCCATCTCGCGGAGCCGATCGGCTGCGGCACATGCCCCGCGCAGTCCACTCGCCAGAGCCTGGGCGTCTCCGTCTGGAAAAAGCCAGCCATTGACAGAGGCAGCGACCCATTCTCGGTTTCCCAGGATCTCGGATGCCAGTACGGGCAAGCCGCAGGCCATGGCCTCCAGCAGAGTGACGGAGCTGCCATCGCTGTGTGAGGCGCTGACGTATAGGTCGGCGGCACGGTAGTAGTCAGGCAGTTTGGTCTCATCGATGACACCGGCGAAGTGCACGCGCGACTTCATGCCGGCCTTGGCAATCCTGCGCTCCAAAGGCCCGCGCTGACTCCCATCTGATAGCACGAGCAGCCTCAGTTTCGGTTCTTCGTCCGCAGCCCGCAGGAAGCCTTCAACGACAACGTCGACGCCGTAGATCGGTTCGAGCGTCCTGGCCGACAGGACGATGAACGAGTCCCCCCAGCCCAGCTGAGCCCGAATCGCGGGCCTGCTGCCCGGGCGAAAGTGCTTCAGGTCGACACCCCAGGGGAAGACCACCAGCTTGCTTTCGGACGCGCCAAGCTCGATTGCTCGCCGCCGGGCCGCTTGGCAGTCGCAGAGGACCAGATCACTGTGGGTGAGGACATACTTCGCCTGCCAGCGGCCCAATCCCCCTGCGGCGTCACGCAGCAGATCAGAACCCCATGACATGCTGACCAGAGGCCGGGCGCCGGCCAGAGCGGCGGGGAAGGCGCCCTGCTGAATGGGTCCGGCATGCACGAGCGTCGGCCGGTAGGCTCGAATGGCCATGGCCAGGTTGCGCCGCACCCCGATGGCCCCCAGCCGCCGATCACCTGTCCCGGCCGGCGACGGGGTCAGGTCCCGCACGCCCGGCGGAAGGGGCTGTCCTGCTGGCGGACCTGACAGCCTGAACCAGCCGACATCGAGCCCGGCCGCCGTGATCGCCCGCAGGAACCGCCGGTCATGGACCGTTGAGCCCCGCGACACATAGAGCACCCGCATCAAGCTACCGCCCCGATGCCTGGGTGTCGCGGCTCAGGATCGAACCATCGTCCAACGCAGTGCCTCGCCCGCCGCCACGCCTTCCCGCAAGGTCACGCCGAGGACCGCTTCGATCTCGTGAGGCAGGATGGCCCCCGGCGTCGCCGGGCGCAGGATGTCGAGCATGCCTCGGTTGATGACCTCGCCGGCAGCCAGGTCGCGTGCTGCTCGCAGGCAGCGCCGTTGCACGATGACGGTGTCGGCCTCGTTGTCTGCGACCCGCTTGTCAGGAGAGCCGAAGGCGCGTTCGAGCTCGCGGGTGCGATCGACCATCTCTCGCCAGGAGTCCGGGGTCATGGAAAATGGATGATCCGGACCCACGCGGGCTGTGTCGTCGGTGAAGTGCTTCTCGACGGCCCGAGCGCCCATAGCCACCGCCCCCAGAACCGTGGCATGCCCCGGCGTGTGGTCCGACAACCCGAGGACCGCGTCCGGGTACATGGCGGCGTACGTCTTAAGGACATTCAGGTGGATATGGTCGAAGTTTTCGAGGCTGGCGGTGTAGTTTGTGTTGCACTGCATCAAGACGAGCTGCGAGTTGATGGGTAGGATCGCCTCGACGGCGCGCTGCACATCCCCGATATCCGATGCGCCCGTCGCCAGGAACACCGGTTTTCCCTTGCCGGCGATGTAGCGGACCATTTCCAGCCAGGTGATTTCGCCAGATCCGATCTTGTGGGCCGGGACATGCGGATCCAACATGTCCACCGCTTCAAAGTCGTAGGGCGAGGAGAAGTAGTCGATCCCAGCCTGAGCACAGGTCGCTTTCAACTCCGGTGTCCATTCGAAAGGGATGGACGCCCCCTGATACACCTCGAAGACCGATTTCTTCCAGCCGGCCTGATGGGAGATCTGCAAGCCCATCGATCGGAAACCGCGATCGCTGACAATCTGCGGGGCGCGGAAGTTCTGGAACTTGGCGGCCTCCGCCCCCGCCTCCGCTGCCAGATGGATCAGGCTCTTGGCCCGGCTCAGATCGCCATCGTGGTTGGCGGAGATGTCGGCGATGAAATACGTCGGATGAGTCTCGCCTATCCACCGGTCTTGGACCTTGATGTCAGGCATGCTGCTCCTCCCATCCCTTGGCCGGTCTCCCCTCCGCCCGGGGGCGACGGATGCCAGGCTACCCTCGCTGGCGCGCCTGCGCCTCGAAGATGAGACCGGCGGGTCACAGGCCGCCCGGCAACTCCTGGCGGACGGCCATCAGCCCCTCCGAGAACCCGTTCTCCTTCTCCAAGCGGAAGAGGTCCAGGCTTTCCTTCAGGTTCGGCATGCGTCTGCCAAGAGCCTGCTCGGCTTTGGCCGTGTTCAGGCACAGGTTCTTCCCCCGCGTGGCTGTCAGACCGCCGGCATCGCTGGAGACAGCCCGGACCAGCCTCGGGTCGAACCCGAAGGTCTCCGCCAGACGGACCCCAAACTCGTGCTTGCTGATGCAGCTGCCCCCGGCCACATGCAGAACGCCGGCGGATTTCCCGGCCACGAGATCCAAGAGGATCGCCGCCAGCAGGCTTGCCAGCAGTGGGTTGAATCGCGCATCGGTGAAGCCCGGGCACTCCTGACCTGCTTCCAGCCGACCCAGAAACCAAGCCGCCAGGCCGCTCCTGCCAGGAGCCGGCCAGGTGAAGAAGTTGGTGCGCACGATCAGCGCCTGAGGGTGAGCCTGAAGGACGGCCTGCTCGGCCTGCAGCTTGCTGCGTCCGTAGGCATTGACGGGACCGGTCGAGTCTGCCTCACGGTAGGCGCCTGCCTCACCGTCAAACACGGCGTCGGTGGAGATATGGATCAGTCGAGCGCCGCGGGCGGCAGCCTCCCGCGCCACGTTGGCTGCCATGTCCCGGTTCAGCCGGATTGCCATGCCTGGGTCTCGTTCACAAACATCGACATCCGCCTGAGCGGCGCAGTGCACAACCCAGTCGGGACGGACATCGTCCATCAAACGCTCGACCGCCCCGGGTAGCGTCAGGTCGGAGGCCAGGCTGTCGAACCCCATGGCTCGGAGGGCGGCCGGATAAGCATGAGCCGTGACCCGGCATCGTCCGATCGCAGTCAGGACCATGTTCGCGCCCAGCAGGCCGCTGGCCCCGGTGATCAGCAATCGCGGCCGACGGTCTCCGCCTTCCGTCACGCCTCGGTCCTCAGATCCCGGGATTGGTCGACGATGCTCCGGATCTCGTCCAGAGTCATCCAGTTGGGGTTGCTGTCACTGGCGTAGCGGAAGTCCGGCGGGAGGGGCGCGCCCTGCTGCCTCCAGCCGTGACCGAACCACAGCGCCTCGGCCGGCTCGACGACGTACATGTCATCCAGCTCGACCGCATGCCTCGCCTCATCCTCCGACAGCAGGACCTCGTGCAGCTTCTCCCCCGGGCGGATTCCGACGTGCTCGATCCGGCAATCCGGGGCGATGGCCTTTGCCAGATCGACCACCTTCATGCTGGGGATCTTGGGCACGAAGACCTCGCCGCCCAGCATCCGCTCGATGCAACCGATGGTGAAGCGAACACCTTGATCCAGTGAAAGCCAGAAGCGGGTCATCCTCTCATCGGTGATCGTGACCACACCGGTCTGCCGCTGTCGCAAGAACACCGGCACAACACTGCCGCGGCTGCCGACAACGTTGCCATAC
>JALHUE010000526.1 GCA_022866145.1 Anaerolineales bacterium
GCAGCGCAATCGTCCTCAGGCAGGGGGCGCCCATACTGGGCGAGACGGCCTGCGGTGCGCCGCAGGTGCAGGCGTCGCCAGCGGCGGTGGTTCGGTGAGTTGAAGCACGGCCGCCCATAGAACGGGGAGGTATTGCGATTCCGGTCTCATATGTACCTGATCGCAATCAGGCCCCCGCAGGCGTACCTCCCCCCTACCCAAATGGGTCTGGAGTTGACCCGGTAACGTGGACACCATTATGCTTGTGAGGAAGGAGTCCACAATGCCGAGAACGCGTCTACCGTATTCGCCGGAATTCCGGCAGCAGATCATCGAGATGGTGCGAGCGGGCCGCAGCCCTGAGGAACTCGCACGCGAGTTCGAGCCGACAGCGCAGACGATGAACCACTGGGTCAAGCAGGCTGACCTGGATGACGGTCGTCGCCAAGACGGGCTGACCACGGCCGAACGCCAAGAGCTTGTGCGTCTGCGTCGAGAGATCAAGCAGGTTCGCCTTGAGCGGGAAATCCTGGCAAAAGCCGCCGCCTGGTTCTCGCGGGAGACCGGCTCGATTCCGCCCGAATCTTCGAATTCGTGAGCGCCAACCGGGCAACCTATCCTGTGGCCACGATGTGTCGTGTGCTGGACGTCTCCACCAGCGGCTACTATGCGTGGCTGAAGCGCATGCCTTCGCATCGCTCTCAGGCAGACGCGCTCTTGACGGACCAGATCCGCCAGATCCATCTCCGCTCGCGGGGAACGTATGGGGCGCCCCGCGTCCAAGCTGAGCTGTACGACGAGGGGGTACACGTGGGTCGCAAGCGAGTGGCTCGGCTGATGCAAGCGGCCGGATTGCAGGGCGTTAGCCGCCGCAGGCATGCGCGAACGACCCTGCGAGAGGTCGGGGCTCGCCCTGCGCCGGACTTGGTGGAGCGTCACTTCGTCGCTGCCGGTCCCAACAAACTCTGGGTGGCCGACATCACCTACATCTCGACCTGGACAGGTTCCCTGTACCTGGCCGTCGTTGTGGATACCTGGAGCCGGCGAGTGGTGGGCTGGTCCATGGCGACGCACTTGCGGACCGAGCTGGTCCTCGACGCCCTGGAGATGGCAATCAGGCAACGGCGCCCAGCGGGGGTGATCCACCACTCCGATCAGGGCAGTCAGTACACCTCGATCGCCTTCGGCAATCGCTGTCGGGAAGCGGGTGTCCGGCCCTCGATGGGATCGGTTGGAGACTGCTACGACAATGCGCTGTGTGAGAGCTTCTTCGCCACCCTGGAGTGCGAGCTGCTCGATCGTCGCCACTTCCGCTCGCAAGAAGAGGCGCGTCGGGCGGTGTTCGAATTCATCGAAGGCTGGTACAACCCGCATCGGCGACACTCATCTCTCAACTATGCTTCGCCGGCCAGATACGAAATGGTTCACACGCGTGCCGCATGAGTGTCACCCAAGCCGCCGACTGTCCACCAAAACGGGGCAACTTCAGTCATCGTTCCGGTCCGCCGCAGGCTGACCACACCCTTGCGGCCCAACCCTGCTTCCAGCGCAGGATGAGCCAATCGGATGGCGAACCTTTCGCCGGCGCGATCATGGCTCCGTCGCCGGACGCGTGGCATGGCCTGGCGA
>JALHUE010000527.1 GCA_022866145.1 Anaerolineales bacterium
ACCGGACGGAGATCGCCTTCGCCGTCCGGGTTCGCATCGACACCCCGATCGAGCTCGACTACTACCGCCACGGCGGTGTGCTCCACATGGTCCTGCGCAACCTGCTCCAGCCAAGCGCCGACAGCCCGCCGTAGGTCGCACACCTGCGCCACCCGCACCCCGGCGAGTGGCCGGCACCTGGCACCGCTCCCCATCCTGCTCGGCAAGGCTCAGGCGTATACTTCGGCCGACGGATTCCCTCGGAGGCCTTGATGTCGGCCCTGTCCACCATCCATGAACTCGACCCGGCACCGCGAATCCTGCTGGGTCCGGGCCCCAGCATGGTCCCGCCGCGCGTGCTGCGCGCTCTGGCCACCCCCCCCACCGGTCACCTCGATCCCGATTTCCTCGTCATCCTCGACGATGTGCGCTGCCTGCTGCAGTTCGTCTTCCAGACGCAGAATGAGTTGACCTTGGCTGTTCCCGGCACCGGCACAGCCGGCATGGAAGCTGTGTTGAGCAACTTGATCGAGCCGGGGGACTCGGTGCTCGCCTGCGCTGCCGGGTACTTCGGAGAGCGCCTGGCGGCGATGGCGGAGCGGCACGGCGCCGAGGTCGAACGTTTGGAGCGAAGCTGGGGACAGGTGTTCGGGGCTGAGGAGATCCACCAGGCGGTGCAACGTAAGGCGTACAAGTTGGTGACACTCGTCCACGCCGAGACCTCTACCGGGGCCTGGCAGCCGGACATCCCTGCCATCGCCCGCGACGTGCACGCCTCCGGTGCCCTGCTGGTGCTGGATGTCGTGACCTCGCTCGGCGGCCTGCCCGTGGAAATCGATGCGTGGGATATCGATGCGGCCTACGGAGCCTCACAGAAGTGCTTGTCGGCACCCTCCGGGCTTTCGCCGGTCACACTCGGGGCGCGTGCCCGCGCCGTCATTGCCGGCCGCCGCCGCCCGCCTTCGGTCTTCTACCTGGACCTAGAGAGCCTGCTTCGCTACTGGGGCGAGCCGCACGCCTATCACCACACCTCGCCGATCCAGACCTTCTACGGGCTGCATGAGGCGCTGCGCCTGGTGTACCAGGAAGGGCTGCAAGCCCGGTTCGAACGGCACCAACGGCTAGCTCGCAGCCTGTGGTCCGGTCTCGAGTCCCTCGGGCTCGAGATGTTGATGCCCGAAGCCGTGCGCCTCCCCACGCTGACCACCCCGCTTCTCCCGCCGGGGGTGAACGACGCCGAGATCCGGACCCGTCTACGAGAGGAGTTCAATCTCGAGATTGCAGGAGGGTTCGGCGCCCTGGCAGGCAGAGTCTGGCGCATCGGGCTGATGGGCCACTCCTGCCGCGCCGAGAATGTCGTGCTGCTGCTGGCTGCCCTGGAGGCCACACTCCGACCCGCAAAGGGCTGAGTCCCTCAACCGCGCCGGGCGCCCTTCGATTCCGGTTCAAGTGAGAGGGTCTTCACTCCCAGGGATGTACAAGCAAGAAGGTGCGGGGGTTCCCGCACCTCTCGAGATCCCAGACTCGCCAGGCATCGCCGGGTCCGCCCGCGGCCGCCCTCTCAGCGCAGGGAAGAAGGCGACTTTCGGTTGAGGCGCATGGCGTAGTAACCCAGCCCGGCGGCCCCCAGCAGCAAGCCCAGGCCCAGGATCCCCAGCACTGTCGATCGACTGCCGCCCGCCGGGGTCGGGCCACCGGCGCCCCCGCTCGCCTGCGCCGCGAACTCGACGTACTTGACCTCGCCAGCGTTCAGGCGAATCGGAAGGTTCATCGCCGTCGTCGGGTTGTACTCCACCGGCACTGCAGCGCTGATGTTGTAATCGCCGCTTTCCAGGTCCATAAAACAGAACCCGATCGGCTCCTCGAAGGCTGACAGGGCCGTCGTCCCGTCGGTGGCATGTTCCACGGTCTCGGCGCCTGTGACGTCGGTGACACTCAACTGCCCGGCGGCTATCGGTTCTTCTCCGGCATCATAGCGGGCGTTGCCGTTCCGGTCATGGAAAAGCAAGACGCAGATCTCTCCGGTGCCGAAGGTGGGGGTTGGCGTGGGAGGCACAGGGGTCTGAGTCGGCAGAGTGCTCGGTCCGGCGGTCGGCCGCGCCGGCCCGCCCAGGCCGAGGATCAGCTGCCCGCCCGGCCGTAAGAAATCCGTGGGCTGCAGCCCGTTCAGCGCATACAGCTCCTGAAGCGACAGTCCGGCCACCGCCGCGATAGTCCAGGCAGTGTCACCCTCGCGCACAATGTAGATGATGCGCCCATCCGGCCCGGGAGTTGGCGTCGGGAACTCGCCTTGGGCAACGGGAGCGGCCAGGCCGGCAGCATTGGCGCCGCCGGCATACAACATCTCGCCGCCAGCTACCAGTCCCAAGACAAGCATCCCGCCCACGAGGGTACGAAGGTAGCGACGATGGACCATCTCGCCCCGCATTATAGCCTGAGGCGATGGAGATCCTCCGCCGGCCTGACCGGCTGAGGCCCCCGACCCCCTGCTTTCGGCGCCTGCAGCGAATAGGCCGGTGATATACTGCCGCCGGGAGGCGCTATGCCGCTCGATCTAGTGGTCGGCGCACAGTGGGGCGACGAAGGCAAAGGCCGCATCATCGATTTGCTGGCAGCCAGCGCCGACCTCGTCGCCCGCTGGGGTGGCGGAGACAATGCTGGACACACCGTTACCGTCGGCCAGCGGGTCTTTCGACTGCACCTGGTTCCCTCTGGCATCCTTCAGCCTCACACCCTGTGCTTGCTCGGGGCGGGGATGGTGATCCATCCCGGCCGTCTCGTCGGCGAGCTGCGCCAGCTTGAGTCCGCCGGCATCGACGTTTCGCCGAACCGCCTCAAGCTCTCCACCGCCGCCCACATCATCACCCCAGCCCACCTCGCCCTGGACGCCGCCCAGGAATCCAGCCGCGGGCAGGCCGAGCTCGGCACCACTCGCCGCGGCACCGGCCCCGCCTACGCCGACAAGGCGTCTCGCCGCGGTTTGAGAGCCGGCGCCATGCGTCAGCCGGAGGATTTCGCCCGCAAGGTGACCGAAGCCGTCACCGCTGCCGCTCCGAGCCTCCCCGCTCAGGCGGCCGACCAGAACTTGGACCCGGAGGCCGTTGGCCGAGAGTACGGCGAGTATGCCGAGGTCCTCCGGCCGTTCCTGGCGGACAGCGGCCGCCTCGCCGCCGAGGCCCTAGCGCTGGGCAAGGTCGTTCTGGGCGAGGGGGCTCAGGGAACCCTGCTCGATCTCGACCACGGCACCTACCCCTTCGTGACCTCTTCGTGCACCACAACCGCCGGTGCCCTGGCCGGGCTGGGGGTCGGCCCCGGGCACCTCAGGCACGTACTCGGCGTGGCCAAGGTCTTCCAGACCCGCGTCGGCGCCGGTCCCTTTCCGACCGAGATCCAGGGCCCGACCGCCGATCGCCTGCGCGGCACGGGGGATCAGCCGTGGGACGAGTTCGGAACAACCACCGCCCGGCCACGACGAATCGGATGGCTGGATGCCGTCCTGCTGCGGTACGCCATCCGCATCAACGGCCTGACGGAGATCGCCCTGACCAAGCTGGATATCCTCAACGGGCTTGATCCCCTGATGATGTGCACAGCCTACCTCGGGGAAGGTGGCGCGAGCGGTGATCTGGACAGCGGACTGGACGAGTTGGAGCAGGTGTCGCCAAGCTACCTTTCGCTGGCCGGATGGCAGGCCGACTTGCGCCAGGCCCGCAGCTGGGATGATCTGCCAGACGCGGCCCGGGACTACGTGCAGGAGATTGAGCGTCAAATCGGCCTCCCCGTCCGTCTGATTTCGGTCGGTCCCGAGCGGAAGCAGATCATCGCTCGAGGCGATCGATGAGATCCTGGTCGGCAGGACTGCGGCGTCTGACGCCCGCCAATTTCCTTTTCCTGCTGCTCAACCTCGCCGGCTTGCTGGCTTTCCTTTACCCTTTCTGGGCCCCCGCTCAGCCCATGGCGTCGCAGACGCGGACCGTGCTCCTGTTGTTCAGCGCCGCGGCCGGCCTGCTC
>JALHUE010000528.1 GCA_022866145.1 Anaerolineales bacterium
AGCGCCTCTTCGTCGATGTTCGCCGGCACGGACACCCGGTCGCGAACCTTCCCGTTCACCTGCAGCACAACCGTGATCGTCTCTTCGTGGGCCAGCCCTTCGTCGTAGGCCGGCCATGGCTGCTGGTGGATCGAGTAGGCCCCGCCCAGGCCGGTCCACAGCTCCTCGACCAGGTGCGGCGTCACAGGCGCCATCAGCAGCAGCAGGGTTTCAAGCGCCGTGCGAAAGGCAGGGCTGCCGGCCTGGCCCGCCTCCCGTGCCGCCACCAAGGCATTCGTCAATTCCATTAGCCCTGAGACCACCGTGTTGAACTCAAAGGTCTCGAGATCGCGGCCAACCTGGCGGATGGTCTGGTGGGTCTTGCGCAGCAACGCCCGCGAGGCCTCCGGATCGTCAGGCGTGGCGGTCGCCGCCGCCGTCGCCAGAGACCACACCCGGCTGAGCCAGCGGCTGACGCCCTGAATGTTTCCGGGGTTCCAGGGTCCACCCTCGGCATAGCGGTAACCGAACATCAAGTAGGCGCGGACCGTGTCGGCGCCGTACAGCCCGATTTGCTCGTCCGGGTCGACGACATTTCCGCGCGACTTGCTCATGCGCTGGCCGTCCGGACCCAGGATCTGACCCTGGTTGCGCAGCTGCAGCATCGGTTCACTGCCGTGGGTGATCCCCATGTCCCGGCAGGCCCTGTGGAAGAATCGGGTGTAGATCAGATGCATCGTGGCGTGCTCAACCCCGCCCGTGTAGGTGTCGACCGGCATCCAATAGTCATACTCGCTTGGATCGAAGGGGCCCTGGTCATACTTGGGGCTGAGGTAGCGCAGGTGGTACCAGGACGAACACATGAAGGTGTCCATGGTATCGGTGTCGCGCTCGGCGGGCTTGCCGCAGAGCGGACAGGTGGTTCTCTTCCAGGTCGGATGCAGCTTGAGTGGGCTCTCACCGGTCGGGAGCCATTCCACATCGTCCGGCAGCAGAACAGGCAACTGGTCTTCCGGCACCGGCACCTGTCCGTGCTCCGGGCAGTACACGATTGGGATCGGCGACCCCCAGTAGCGCTGGCGTGAGATCAGCCAGTCGCGCAGCCGGTAGTTGACCGCTGCCTGGCCCACGCCTTTGTCCTCGAGATATGCCGTCGCGCGCGTAAGCGCCTGCTCCGCCGGGGTGCCGGAGAGCGGGCCCGAGTTGATCATGGTCCCAGAGGCCGGGATCGCTTCGCTCATTGCCGCCCCATCGAGGGATTCAACCCCTTCGGGAAGGATCACCGGGCGGACCTCCAGCCCAAACGTGCGGGCGAACTCGAAATCCCGCTGGTCGTGAGCGGGCACAGCCATGATGGCTCCGGTGCCGTAGCCCATCAGGACGTAGTCGGCGATCCACACCGGGATGCGCTCCCCATTGACAGGGTTGATGGCATAGCCCCCGGTGAACTCGCCGGTCTTGTCCTTGTCGGTCGCTTCCCGCTGGATGTCTGTCTGGCGAGTGCTCTGCTCGACATAGCGGGCCACGCGCTCGGCACGATCCGGCGTTGTCAGCTTGGAGACCAGCGGATGTTCCGGCGCCAGGACCATGAAGGTCGCACCCCACAGCGTATCCGGCCGAGTGGTGAAGACCTCGATGGGATCGCCGGATTCGGTCGCGAAGACGGCTCGTGCCCCCTGGCTGCGCCCGATCCAGTTGGTCTGCAGCACGCGCACCGGCTCCGGCCAGTCGATCCCGCTGAAATCGAGCAGTTCATCGGCATAGCGCGTGATGCGGAAGAACCACTGATCCAGATCCTTCTTGATAACCGGGGTCTTGCAGCGCTCGCAGTGCCGGTCGTCACCCCAGACCTGCTCCCGAGCCAGCGTGGTATTGCAGTTCGGGCACCAGTCGACCGGCGACATCTTCTTGTACGCCAGGTCATGCTTGAACATCTGCACGAAGAACCACTGTGTCCAGCGGTAGAACTCCGGATCGGAACTGACCGCCTCGCGATCCCAATCCCAGGTGGCGCCCATCGAGCGCAGCTGGCGGCGCATGTTGGCGATGTTGTCGTAGGTCCAGGTCTTGGGATGGATGTTGCGCTGGATGGCGGCGTTCTCGGCCGGCAGACCAAAGGCATCGAAGCCGATCGGGAACACCACATTGAATCCGCGCATGCGCAGGTAGCGCGCCCGGGCGTCGGACGGGGCCATGGCGAACCAGTGCCCGATGTGCAGGTTCCCGGAGGTGTACGGCAGCATGGTCAGGAAATAGAACTTGGGCCGGCTGCGATCGATGACCGCTCGATACAGGCCATCGGCCTCCCAGCGCTCCTGCCATTTGTGCTCGATGAGCGCCGGGTTGTATCGTTCCGGCCTGTCCGTGGCCGAAGGCCTCGCCGGTTGTGTCGGTTTCGCCATTGCCTGTGCTCCCCGCGGCCTTCCGGCTGCGTGCTTCCTGTGCTCAAGTCGCGATTAACAAAGACGCCCCTTCGCCATCCAGGGACGAAGGGGGCCGCTCCGCGGTACCACCCTGATTGCCCCGGCTCGCGGGGCCGCTTGCTGCCGCGGTAGCGGGCGGTACCCGTCGCCGGCTAGCTCACGGTCTCACCGGCGAGGCCTGCCCCCAGGGGGCCACAGACGAGTTCGGCCTTTGTTCGATGGCGCTCCGTGAGCGCCCTGCCGGGATCGCACCGGGACCCGGCTTTCTTGCGGATGGCCTACTACTCCTGTGCTGGCCGCTATTCAGTTGTCTGGTGGACCCAGTGGGATTCGAACCCACGACCTTCTCAATGCCATTGAGACGCGCTCCCAACTGCGCTATGGGCCCAAGTGGTGGCAGTGGACCTGGAGGGATTCGAACCCTCGACCTCTTCAGTGCGATTGAAGCGCGCTCCCAACTGCGCTACAGGCCCCCAAGCGTGGGTTCGCGCATTCTAAACGAGCCGATAAGAGCTGTCAAGCAGCAGTGGCTCGTCCGATACCGATGAGACGCTGCAATCGCCACCTGCCATGGCGGGAGGCGAGCTCCCCCATCGGCAATCGGACGGAGTTGCTCCCGGCCTCACCCCCTTGCCCCGGCTGTTGTTCGCTGGGCAAAGCAGTCGTCCTCACGCAGGGGCAGCCCTTCCAGGGTGCTGCGCGAGCGACGGGGGCGGGGGTTCGACGGGTTGAAGCAGGGCCGCCGACAGAAAGGGAAGGTCTGCGCTCATGGTCTCAGTTGTATCTGTACGCAATCAGCAGCCCGGTTGTGGGCCCTGGAGGGCGACGCGCGAAGGCCGTCGGCGCCGGAGGCGGAGGGTCTGTGGTTGTGGGCGGTCGCGCCGGCTCGTATAATCCATCCCATCCCGGAGGCAAGCATGCATCTCGTTCGTGTGACCCGATTGAGGCAACTGCTGCAGCAGGCCGCGCTAGACGGGCTGGCGGTTGTACCCGGCCCCAATCTGCTCTACCTGACCGGCCTGTCGTTTCACTTGATGGAGCGCCCGGTCGTGGCTCTGTTCATGCGGGACGCCGAGCCGGCGTTGATCTTGCCAGCCTTCGAGCTTTCGAAAGGACAGGCCTCACAGATCCCATTCCGGCTGTTTCCTTACGAAGAAAGCGAGGCCTCGCGCGGGCCCGCTTTCCAGGCGGCAGCCGCCCATGCCGGGCTGGCGGGTCGAAAGCTGGGGGTCGAGCCTTTGCGCATGCGTTACCTCGAGCTCGGTCTTCTGCAACAGGCCGCCCCCCAGGCGGTGCTCGCGAGCGCCGACTCGGTGCTGACCGACCTGCGGCAGGCGAAGGATGAGA
>JALHUE010000529.1 GCA_022866145.1 Anaerolineales bacterium
CGCGCCCGGTCCGCCTGGGCAAGCTCGGCGGAGACCTGCTCGCCAAGGTGCGGGTCCTTCACAGTTCGAATCTATCATAGACGCCAAGTGCGGGTTGCACCGCCTCTGGGTGGAATATGACACCTCTCGCGGAACGACTTCCGGCTCCGAGCGAGGTCTCGGCCACGTCAGCGCCTGCCTGCGTTCGCCAGCTGGTTGGGCCGGGGGTGGTAAGATGCCTGCCATGTCCAAGAGCCAAGGGCCGCGCTTCCAAGAGCAGATCGCCATTGTGACCGGGTCGGGCCGCGGGATCGGCCGGGCAATCGCTCTGAAGTTGGCCAGCGAAGGCGCCTCGATCGTCGTCAACTTCTTCCGAAACCGTGGCGGCGCTGAAGAGACCGCAGCCGCTATCCAGGCGATGGGCTGCCGAGCCACCGTGGTGCGCGCCAATGTGGGCGAGATGGCCGGCATTGACGAGCTGTTCGACACGGTGCGCCGCGACTACGGCCGGCTGGACATCCTGGTGTGCAATGCGGCCTCAGGCTTCAACCGGCCAGCGCTGGAGCAGAAGCCGCGCGGCTGGGACTGGACGATGAACATCAACGCCCGCTCCCTCCTGTTCTGCGCGCAGCAAGCCGTCCCATTGATGACCGGCGGAGGCAGCATCGTCAGCCTCTCCAGCCCAGGCGCGACCCGCGTCCTTCCTGAGTACGTCGTGGTCGGGGCCAGCAAGGCCGCACTCGAGGCCCTCACCCGGTACCTGGGAGTCGAACTCGCACCGCGCGGCATCCGGGTGAATGCGGTCTCTCCGGGGATCGTCGAGACAGACGCCTTGAAGCACTTCCAGGTGATGCAGGGTGAGGATCCAATTTCACGGCTGGCTGCCCTCACCCCCGCCGGACGCCTGACAACCCCAGAGGATGTGGCCAACGTCGTCGCCTTTCTGTGTTCCACGGATGCGGCCATGATCTGCGGCCAGACGATCGTGGTCGACGGGGGGTTCACACTTCCTGTCTCCGGCCCGACCTCCTGAGGCGCATGCTCCGATCGTTGACCGGAGGGGCGAGTGGGCAAGCCCCGCCCGCATCCGCCGCGGCTGACGGCGAAGAAGGCGAGGCCCCCGGGCGGATTGCCCCAACGGGTCGGGATCCCGTCCGGTGGGCACAACCAAATGCGCAGGAGCTGCACACCGCCCTCACAGATTCTGCCTCGCTGGGCGGTGGGCTTCCCCTCGGACGCACGAATCCTTCCGATTGCAGGCTCTGCTCTCTGCCTCACCTCCATGCCACCTGCGAACACCCATTTCGGCAGCAGTCGCATTGCGCAGATGGCTGGCTCTTGCCCCGGCTGCGGTTCAAGCCGCGCCCGTCGAACTGGAGGATCAGCCCCGCTCTCCGTCGCAGCACCTCCGGGCAATGATGCCCTTCCAGGCACGCGGGAGAAGGCGAGTCGACAAGCGCCGCCTACCCCGCCGACGGGGGGCCGGACCCCGAGGAAGTGGCGGGGCTGGGGTCCATGCGCGAAACGGAGAAGCTAGCGCACGACATGACCTCGAGCTGCACAGCCTGAGGCGGGTGCCGACCTCCAAGCGAATTGCCTCGAGTGAAGCGGCCCAACCGGCGGCCGTGGCGCGGCCGCTCGATTCGCCCGGCATTGATGACCCGGCTGAGGACAGCCCCGAAAGAGTTCTTGCTGACTCGCAACTGCAGGCGCCGTACGACCCGCCCCTTCTCGAAGGCTCCGACTCCCTCGAAGCGGCTCCCCGGGCTGCCGCCCTGGTCGAGGGTGAGGACATCCGTGATCTCGAGGAGCACCTGGCCGAGACCGCCGACCCGAGCCTTCAACGGGTAACCATCAAGCTTCTGCAGGGATCGAGGAACCAGCTGCGTGCATTCGTCGCTGAACACGAGCGGCGCTCGGGCCATGCATACTCCCCACAGACCCGGGACCCAGGCGAGGTTCAGAAGATCTTGGCTTTGCCGGTTGAGCGGGGGCGAGGGCGGCGCTTCAACTGACCGCTCGCCGACCCCGCGCCTTGGGAGCGGCTGTTGTCGCGCTCGACCCAGGCTGACGGGTCGGAGCGGGGCATGGCGAGGTCGCGGACGAGGTCCCGGCCCGCCAGCCATCGGGCGCCGTGGCGGCGGTCGGGAGCAGGGCTGGGGGTGCCTGCAGGGGACCGAAGCCGTGCGATCGGAGGCGCGAGCGTCCGGAGTCTCGAATCCCGGGATCAGTCACAAACTCAAACGAGCTGCCCATTCTCGCCAAGTTCTCCGTTGGCACGACCTAGCCTTGACCCTGGGAAAAACCCTTGGCGTCAGGGGCTGTGTGCGGTAGAGTCACGCCCTATGGCCGCCGAAGCCGGGTGGATCGCTCGAACTCGCCCGACGCCTGCGGCCAATCCGGAATGGGGCCTCTGGCCCGCCACAGGAGGATAGGCGTGAAGTCACATAGTGTTCAGATCGCGGGTGTTGTGGTGTTCCTGGCTCTGGCCGCCTTGGCATGCGGGGGCAGTATCACCACGGCCAACATCTCGGGGGCTGTGCTCTCGCCGGACGCCTCCGGGTCTCCCGAGACGTCCGTGTTCGCCCCGGACCAGCAGACCATCTATCTCTTGGTGGAGCTCGCCAACGCTCCGGAAGACACCAGCGTCAAGGCAGTGTGGACGGCGGTCGAGGCCGAGGGGGTTGAACCGAATTTCCAGATCGATGAGACCAGCCTCACCTCAGGCGACGGAACGCTCACGTTCGAGTTGAGCAACGACCTGCAGTGGCCGACCGGGAGCTACAAAGTCGATCTCTATTTGAACGACAAACTGGATCGCACGCTTCCATATGAGGTCCGCTGATCGGTCCTCGCCTGCGCCCGCCTCGGCGCCCTGGCGGCGGAGGCAATGCACGGCGGAGGCTGCGATGGCACTCGGACGGGCCAGCGGCGGTTGATCGAAGCGCATGAGATGCCGGATTCGGGGAATGCCCGAATCCGGCTGTAGGGTTGGGGCACCCGAGAGGCATAAGGGAGAATCAGCTGGGGAGGACATGCCCGCCAGCGGGCGCGCCCCTCGAGGCTGCCTCGCCAACTGGCCGCCGGCGGCAAGGGGTGACGACCGACCTGGCAGCGATGTCTCCGGACCCTGGCCGAGGGTGATTGCCCCGCAGCGCCTCTGCCGCTACCATTCCTTCACACCGGATGGCGAGAACGCACCGGATGGGAC
>JALHUE010000530.1 GCA_022866145.1 Anaerolineales bacterium
CGGTGGTCTGGCGTTCACCCGACCTGGTGTTCTCACTCCAGCCCCGACGTAGCCCATCGACTTGCGGACCTTGGCGTCCCAGATCCACATCCCCACGCGGGAGCCTCCAACTGGACAGACGGGCTCAACGAGCCGAGCGAGTAGGCGCGATCGGTGGTCTGGTCTGATCCCAGAATCCGCCGGCAAGTGGAACGGATCACATGTCCTTGAGGGTGCGATCGAAGAACTGGATGGTGCGCTGCATCGCCAGAGAGAACGGCGCGGACAGGTTGTGATCGGCGCCCGGGTACAGGTAGAGCTCCGCCTCTTTTCCAGCCTCCAAGACTTGCTGGTAGAGCGCCTCGGAGAACTCGTGTGGCACGCTCGTGTCTGCGGTGCCGTGATGCAGTTGCACCGGGCCGGGCGGGGTGAGGCTTCCGGTCTCTGGGCCCATTGCACCTCCACCGTCAGATTCGGCGGACGCAACGCGTCTGGGCGTTCGGAGGTGCAGCAGGGTGGCCGCAGCCACCTCGGGACGGAATCGTCAGATGGGGCGTTGAGATCGAGGAAGAACGCGTCCGCTCTGGATGAAGGAGCCTAGGCTGTGTTCCCTCCCGCCGGCAACCGGCGGACCAGCGCGACGCAGGCGCTCACCCCAAGAACAAGAAAGCTGACCCCCACCAGAATCCACTTGACCGCCGTGAACCAGGGAGCCAGTCCGGCCAGGACAGGCGTCGAGAGCGGATAGCGAATCATCACGACCGAGGTCGAGAGGTTCTCGAGCACGTCGAAGGCCACCGCGCCGAGCGGAACCAGGTTGCCCAGCCGCCAGCGGGAGCCGGGAGCGAATCCCCGGCGGCCGAGCCACGAGATCGAGGTCAGCAGGAATAGCCCGTAGACCAGCGGCCAGGCGACATCGAAGGTGAACCGTGCCCTTACGTAGGCTTGACGACCCGCGGGCCCATAGGCCTCCGCCATGCCAACCAGTTCGGAGGGCGAGTAGAAGAAGGAAGTATCGGGGGAGCCTGCCCCTGCTCCTGCCTCGGCGGCGCTGGCCGCTTGGCGCGGCAGCACCGTCGCCGTGAAGGCAAGGAAGACCAAGAATGCCAGCAGCGCCAACCATCCCGGGGTGTGCCGGGTGACCCAAGAGGAAGACCGTCTCAGCATGTTCAACCTCACTTCGATCTCACCCAGGGTCTCGTTCCTGCCGCCGGCGACCGGCCCCTCACACGGTTGCGGGTGCTCGGGGCGGGCGATTGGGCGTCAGTCCGCCGTGTGGCGCGCGGCGCACCCGACGAACTTGTGGCCGGCCTTTCAGCCTTCCCCAGGGACAGTGCCCCCTCGAGCCTGAGAAGCAGGCGCCGCCGGCAAGCGCTTGCGGCGCTCCAGGCCGGCGATCCACTCCCGCACCTCAACCTCGAGAGCCGGCGAATGTCCCAAAACCAACTCCAGGCTGTGCTTCCCCCGGCGCCGGGCAGAGGCCTTCTTCCCTTGCCCCAGCTCGACCCTGGCCAGGCCGAACTCGGCCTCGGCCTCCGTCAATCGGAGTCCGGACCGGGATGCCAGTTCCAGGCTGCTTCGATACAGGCCCTCGGCATCCTCCACCCGGCCTTCGTTAAGCAAGACATTCGCCAGTCCGCATTGAGCGGCGGCCTGCAAGCGCGGTTGCCCGACCTGATCTGCCAGATGCAGGGCCTCGCGCAGTCGGTCTTCGGCTAGGCCGGCTTGACCCTGGCGGAGATCGAGTTCGCCGGCATTGGTCAGCAGCAGCGCCAGGGCTTCGGGCTGGCCGATTGCCCGCGCCAGGCCGATCCCTTGTTCCAGGCGGCTGGCGGCCGCTTCCAGATTGCCTTGCTGCATCATGATCGAGCCTAGATTCCCCAGAAGCAGGCAGATGCGCACGCGATCGCCGAGTTGGTGGGCCAGGACAAGCGCCTCCTCGAACCGGGCCCGGGCCAGGCTCAGCTGCCCTTCGTCACTGGCCAGCGCTCCCAGGTTGACCAGCAGGAACAGCCGCTGTTCCCACGACCCGGTCTTCTGGGAGAGCTCGAGGCTCTCCTCGAAAGCTCGCGCCGCCTGGGCGCGATCCCCGGTCTGGGCGGCGACAACCCCCAGATTCATCAGGATGGACGCTTCGCGACGCACGTCTCCCAGACGGCGCGCCAACTGGAGCGCCTGATCCAGCAGGGACTGCGCCGACTCAAACTGCCCTCGAACCAGGTGGACCGATGCCAGGTTGGCCTGCAGAGCACAACGCTCGTTGTCCAGGTCCTCGGCCTCGGCTTGCCGCAGCCCGTTTCGGTACGAGGACTCGGCGGCCGTGTGGTCGCCGCGATTGAAGGCGACCGCACCCAGTGTCTGGAACATCCGAGCCGCCTGCCGGGCGTCGTCCATCTCCAGGGCGAGCATCAGCCCTTCCATGGCGAAACACTCGGCATCGGTGAAGGCTGCCAGGTGCAGTGCGGCTTGCGCCCTTGCCGCCTGGATTCCCAGCAGCCGCTCGCGGTCGAATTCCTGGCGGGCCCAATTTTCGGCCTTCGTCCAATACGGCTCCGCCAACGCCCAGGCACCCAACTGATCCACCGGCTTGAGAAGTGCCAGGGTTAGATCGACGAAACCCTCCGACGGCGCATCGCCGAGGGCGGCATCGAGTCCGGCTTGGATGACGGGCAGGTCGCGTTCGAGCTCCGCCGGCGAGCCCTGCGCCCGGCTCAATAGTTCTCGGGTGTGATCAGCCAGGCGCCGCAGAACCAGCGGCCCGATCCCGCCCAGCCGGCAGTAGTCGGTAATGGCTGGGTGCAGGCGGTAGCGCCCGGATCCGGCAGCTTCCACCAGCCCGGCCGCGACCAGCCGGGTGAGACTATCGGCGGGGAGACGCGAGACCGCCAGGGCCGCCGTCTCGTCGAACGTCGCCGGCTCCGGCGGCAGGGCACACAGC
>JALHUE010000531.1 GCA_022866145.1 Anaerolineales bacterium
AGACGCGAGAAGTCCCGTCACACGGTCCTTCCGTTCCGCCGGAGGCTTTCCGGTGAGCAGCAAGGGCAGCTCGACGTTCTCGTAGGCCGTGAGGGTCGGGATCAAGGCGAAGAATTGGAAGATGAACCCGATCGTGCCCCGGCGCATGTCCGCCCGCTGATTGCGGTTGAGCTGGCTGACATCCTTGCCGTTGATGATCACCCGGCCGCTCGTCGGCCGATCGAGGCAACCCAGGAGCTGCAATAGGGTTGTCTTGCCCGAGCCAGAGGGACCGACCAGCGCCGCGAATTCACCGTTCTCGATCGACAGGCTGACGCCGCGCAGCGCCTGCGTCTCGACGGCGCCGATCGTGTACACACGGGTGACGTTCTCAGTTTTGGCGACTTCCATCGGTAGCGCTCCTTTACTTCTCGGCTCGCAGGGCCGCCACGGGCTCCATGCGCGAGGCCAGCACGGCAGGGTACACGCCGGCCAGCAGGGTGACGATGAAGGTCATCAGGCTCAGCCGGACGGTGTCCTGCAGCGTGAGTTGGGTGTAGATCTTGTCGGGGAACAGCAGCCCGGTGATCCCGTACCCCTCGAAATCGACGGGGAGCCCATAGCGAGTGAAGTAGGCGATGACGACGCCGCCGATGACCAGGCCGAGCACGATCCCGCCCACCGCCAGCATCCCCGACTCCGCCAGGAAGATGGCCAACAACCTCCGACCGCGCATGCCGATCGCCGATAGGATGCCGATCTCGCGTGTCCGCTCGTAGACCGACATGATCTGGGTGTTGACGATGACCGTGGCGCCGATGCCCAGGATGATGAGATAGAAGAAGGTCAGGTAGCCGACATAGAGTTGTTCGGTCTGAACGAGCAGCTCGTTCAGCTCATCCCAGGTCAGCACCTTGTACCCCGTGCCGGTGAGTGCGTCGACCACCGCCGGGGTTGCGGCCGTGTCCTTCAGCAGGATGAACACCGAGCTGGCGCGATTCCCGGCTCCGGTGATGGCTTGTGCCTTGACCAGCGGGAGGAGCACGGTCATTCGGTCGAAGCCGCTGGTCCCGGTGCTGAAGATGCCCCGCACAGTGAAGCGTTGTTCTTCGACGTTCCCGTCGGACGTATTCACCGAGAGGCTCACCTGGTCCCCCGCCGAGAGGCCCAGCTGCTTGGCCAGCGTCCAGCCCAGCAGTACACCCTCCCGGTCGTCCGGCGACAGGAACTCACCCTCCCGCATCCCGTCGCGATATGGGGCATTGGCCTCCGACAGCGGGTCGACGCCCACCACGCGGACGCCAGTGGATTCGTCGCGCGTGGTGACAAATCCCGTGGCATACAGCCGGGGAGTAGCGGCGGTCACCAGACCGATCGAGGCGACTTTCGCCGCGACCTGATCGGGATTTTCGACCAGGTCCTCCCACTTGAGGCTCGTCTTGGTCTCATCGTACGACTCCGCCCGGACCTGCAGGTGCCCGGACTGAAGGCGGATGGACATGTCGATGGCGCTGCCCATCTCCCCCTGGATGAACGATGCGAACAACAACAGCAAGGTCAGCGCAATTCCCATGGCCAGGGCGGAGAAGAACGTCCGCCGCCGGTTGCGCCCCAGGTTGCGAAAGGCCAGTTTCAGCGTCTGGATCATGGCGAACCTCAAACGTAGTGCAGGGCTTCGGCCGGGTCGCGATGGGCCGCTTCGCGCGCCGGAATGACCGCCGCCAGGGCGGCGATGATCGCCACCGTCAACCCACGCCCCAGCAGTTTGCTGACGCCCCAGCTTGGATACACCTTGTCGGACAACAGCGCCATGTAGCTGGTCATCCCGGACATGGCGGTGTAGTCCAGTCCATTGATCCGCATCAGGCCGTTGAACGCCAGCCCGAGCGCGATTCCCACAGCCACACCAACCAGGCCGATGAACGTGCCTTCCAGAATGAAGAGGTAGGAGATCTGGCGCGGCTTCAAGCCCATGGCGCCCAGCACGCCGATCTCGCGGGTGCGTTCGTAGACCGCCATCAGCAGCAGGTTGAGAATCCCGATGCCGGCGATCCCCAGGATGATGACGCTGAAGATGTCCATCACCTTGCCTTTGGTCGCCAGGGCGTACTTCAGCTCGGGGTAGCTATCCTCGAAGGATACGATCTCGTAACCCGGCAGGGAGGGTTGCAGCGTGCTGATCAGGTCCGCCTCGCCGCCGATATTGTCGAGGAAGACTGCCACCTCGGTCGACTGACCCGGCAGATCGTAGAGCGACTGCGCCTCGGCCAACGAGAGGTAGACGCCGAGCTTCTCGATGTCGGGCATCCCCAGGTCGTAGATCCCGACGACATTCATCGTGCGGCGGCGCATCTGCTCGTGAGTCGCCTGGCCGGTGAGCGTGATGCGGTCGCCGACGGTCACATCCATGGCGTCGGCCAAGCCCTTGCCGATGAAGATCGCGTCGCCGTCCTCGGCGGTGAGCGCTCGCCCGGCGATCACGTTCTGGGCAGCCAGGTTGACCGCCTGCTCGAGCTCCGGCTCGATGGCGGTGATGCCCACGGCGAAGGCGCCTTCACGGCTGCTGGCCAGTCCGCCGGTGTTGATGCGGCGCGCCGCCGCCACCACGCCCGGCTGGGCGCGCACGGCAGCCAGCACGGTGGCGTCATCGGCCAGCGGCAGCAGCGGCTTCTGTCCGGCGCTGTCGCGGTAGCCCTCGGCGTGCACCTGCAGGTTGCCGCCCAGGACCTTGATGGCGTTGCCGTAGATCGCCTGGTTGAAGCCGTCGACCAGGCCGTCGTACATCATCATCAGCGACAGGCCGAGGCCCATCGCCGAGACGATGATGATGGTCCGCCGGCGGTGGCGCCAGATGTTGCGCCATGCCAGGCGCAGATAGAGTTTCATCGTGAGTGTTCCCTCCTGACGCCGCCGGATCCAGTCAAGGACACGCGCTCCGGCGAGGCAACGAGCTTGGCGTGCGGGAGTCCGCGTCTCACGCCGGCTCCGCAATAGGTCCGAATCCACCAGGGACGGATTGAACTACGACTCACGCCAGCAGCCATTCTAGCGCCGAAAAGGCGGCAGGAAAAGTCACCACAACATTCGCCACCAGCCGGGTCGGCGATGGCGGGTGAGTGGCTGACC
>JALHUE010000532.1 GCA_022866145.1 Anaerolineales bacterium
ATGACCACCTCCAAGCGATCCACCCGATGGACTGTGGCCGTCGTTGTCGTGGCGGTCCTGGCTTGCCTGTTGCTGGGGCTATTCTTCGGGCCGCGCTACTTCCAACGAGGACAAGACTACCTGGGGCGGCCGCTCGTCCTGATCCATAGCCCGGCGAATGGTGAGCGTCTGCCCTTCGGGCAGAATGTCCCCGCCATCGCCCTGGCGCGCTCCGGCGCCGGTATCACCCGGATGGAGCTGTGGGCCGAGGGGAAGATCATCGCGTCGCAGGAGGCTCCGGCCGGCGAGACGCTCTCGCCGATGACCCTCGCCGCCGCCTGGAATCCGACAACGCTCGGTCCGCATCGGGTCACCGTGCGCGCTTTCACCCCACGCGGCCTTGGCGGCTACGCCTCAGTCAATGTCGACGTGGTCGAAGGAGCGACAGCCATCGGGAGCCACACGGTCTCCGAAGGCGAGAGCCTCGAGGACATCGCCGTCGACTACGGCATCGAGCCGGACGAGCTGGCGGATCTAAATCCCGGCCTTCCCGCCGACGGACCTGCGACCGGCAGCGAGTTGATCGTGCCCTTGGGCGGCATCCCGTCTGACGCGCCTCCGCCATCCGGGGCATCGGGCCAGCCAGCGCCCGAGGCTCCGGATGAACCGGCACCCGAGGGGCAGCCTGGGGGAGGGGGAGAGTCGTCGCGTCTCGTCGGCCTGCGCCTGGAGGCCTTGGATCTGCGAGCCAACGCCGGCTATGAGTCGCTCCACTGCTACGCCGCGGTGGGCGGTCGCCCGCCGCGCTGGTTCCCCGATGCGGACGGAGACCCGGCAACGGATGAGTCCTTCGCTCCGCTGAGCGGGACACACTGGGACATTGGAGCGCACTTCTCCGGCAGTGAAGCGCCCTTGCTCTTGTGGCCAGGCGATGCGGACCTGCCGTTCGACATCACATGCGTCGGCGTGCGCGCCGGTGGGACCGATGCCGTCGAGCTTGGCCACCTGGCGTTGGCTATTCCGCCGGCGGAGTGGGACGGCGAGCGCCGGCGGGCAAGCGCCGAAGGCGAGGGCGGCTTCGACCTGGAATACCTCGTCGGCTTCGCAGATCTCGAGCCCAAGGGACTCGACTCGGGCATGGCGGCGCCCCAGAACCTGCGCTACGACGACCGGCGCCAGTCGCTGCGCTGGGACTACACCCCCAATTCGGAACCCGAGGCCGAACCTGAGATCGATGGCTTCCTGGCCTTCCTGAACGACAACCTGGTGTTCGAGGTGGCGGCGGATGAGCGTGAGAGCCGGCTGCCCGAAGAGTGGTTGGCTCCGCCGTGCGGGGAGGAGTACGTCTTCACCCTGCGCGCCTTCCACCGCCCCTACCCCGACGGAGCCTACTCCGACGCGTCCAACACGGTGACCCTCGCCGGCGGCGAACCGGGCACCGAGGCCTGCGAGCGCGAGTTCCTGGTGACCTTCCGGCGGCTGAACGTCTATGACATGGGCGACGACGGGGACGATGATCCTCGCGGCATGGGACCGATCAACGGCTTCGCCAGCGCCAACAGCTCCCTGCACTCCTTTGGCAACCCCCCGAGTGTCACCATCTTCAATGAGTCCAGCTTCAACCTGGACACCTTCTTCTGGGATGACTACTCCGAAGCCAACGTGTTCCTGGTCCCCCTGGCTGAGGGCGAGGACCTTCAACTCGGTTTCCACCTGGCTGACCACAACCGGCGCGGCTCGTACGATAACGCGATCTGCACCGGGGGGGAGACGCTTCCCGATGCCGATCTCCTGTCCGGACCTGTCGAAGGTAGCTTCGACGCGACTCGCAATTGGGAGGATGAGGTTCGCTGCCGTATCGAATACACCATCGAACCGGCGCCGGGCGGTCCGGTCGGTGTCGCCGGCGGCGGCTTGCTCTTGCCCTGGCTCGATCTGACCGATGTCACCCTCGACGAGGCCACCGGCGAGCTCCAACTCCATATCACCAACGCCGGGAACGCTGCCTGGGCCAACCACGACCTGGACGTCCGCGTCACCAACCGCGACGGCGAAGTGACCGGGACGCACACATGGCCGCTGTTCTACCTTGATCCCCTGGCGGAGGCTGTCCTGCAGGATCCGTCGCTGACGGCCGAATCGCCAGAGGCGGCCTGCGTGCACCTCGACTACAACGACCGGGTGCTGGAGTCGCTCGAGAACACCGGGGTGCTCTCTCACGGTCCGCGGTGTCCGTCCCTCCCGGATTTGATCATCGAAGAAGTGCAGTACGAGGGCGATGACTCACAGCTGCAGGTGACCGTGCGCAACGACGGTGACGGCGCGGTGGAAGACCGGGTGGTGTCAGTCGACCTGCTGCGCCCAGACGGCAGCCCGATCACCACGCCCCTGCGGCCGGCCGTGGCCCTGCTCGAGCACGCACAGTCGACAACGATCACCTGGCCTTCCATCGAGTCGCATCTTCGCGAGGCCATGCTGGAGGGCTACACTGTGCGCCTGAACGCTGAAGGCCAGTTGCCTGAAGAAGACCTGACGAACAACGACTACACGGTGCCCGCCGGGCTGCGGGTATGGTTGGACTACTACGGCAACCGTACCGCTGGGTACTTCGCGTTCTGCTGGTTTGGGGAGTGTGTACCCGTAACCCACCACTTTGTGGTTTCCCTGGCGGCCAGCGTTGTCGGTGGTTCCAGTTCCGTCCGCGTCGGGAGTTGGAGCGAGGATTTCGACTGGAAGCCGGAGTACCTGACCGCTGAGTACGTCACTTGGAACCGGGATTGGTCGACCCCCATGCTCACACTGGGCGGTGACGAGCAATTGCTGGTGGAAGGCTCGGCTTCTGTCCGCCAGGCAGGGAGAGCGACCCGACATGACCTGGGAAGTTTCGCCCTGCGGTACGACTTCCAGGATCCTTCCGAGGCGCAAGCCATGGAAAGACGCGGGGCTTGTGCGCTCACGGACGGCGGCGGCGTCCACACTCCCAGAATCGAGTCGAACGACGTCGGGGACGATGTCATGCCCAGGTGGTGGTCGGTCAGCTACTGCCTGGGACGCGACATGGAGTGACGAGCGGAGAGGCGGCAGCCTCAACTCTGAGCCGAGGACGGGCATTGGCACTCCAGGTCTGGTCCGCCTGAGCTCCAAGCCTGAGTCCGGCACCCCCGGCGTCCATCGATCCACTCCCGCTTCCCGGCAGCCCCGGCCGGCATCCTTCTGGTTCATCGCCTGGCGCGGCAGCTGAATTCGACAGGCAGGAGCAGCGTGCACCCCGGGGCAGCCGGCCGTTCCGCCCCGATCGGCGACTGAGCTGCGCGGGCAGGTGGAATCCAGCTTCAGGTCTCGAAGCCTGCTCGCCTCGGAAAGCCCGCTGCGCGATCGCAGCTCGGATCGTGCTGGGCCTTGTGCGGCCGGCCGGGAGGCAGATCGAGGCTCTCACGTTTGCGGGCTGGTTCGGAGGACCGATGGCCACCCGGTCTGATCCGGCCAGGGATACCGACCCGTGGCCGACCTGGTCTCCGACGCCTCTGGGCACGTTGAATGCTCGACTGGCCAGGCAGCCCGACCGAGAAGCCTCGCACCGATCAGACCAGCGTGAATCCTGACGGCCGCTCCAGAAATTGCCCTCCCCCTGCCCTCCCCAACCACTGGCCGCGATCGACGATGAGCGCGCCGCGCAGGTAGACCTGCTCGGGGAAGCCGACCAAGTCCCACCCTTCGTACAGGTTGTAGTCGGTGCGATGCTGAGCGACCGCCACGCCATACTTGACCCGCGCCTGCGGGTCCCAGACGACAACATCGGCATCGGAGCCGGGAAGCAGGGCGCCCTTGCGCGGGTACAGGCCGAAAGCCTTGGCGGGATTGGTCGCGGTCAGGGCAACGAACTGCTCCTGCGTGAGACGCCCGGAGCGGACTCCATGGGTCCACAGGACGGGCATCCGATCCCCGACGCCCGGCACGCCGTTGGGGATCTTGGTGAAATCGTCGCGGCCAAGTTCCTTGCCAGGAATGCGGACGGAGGCGCCCTCGTACTCGATTGGCTGGGTTCCATCAAAGAAGAACGGGCAGTGATCGGTTCCGATCGTTTGCAGGTCCCCCGCCGTCAGCCCCTCCCACAGCGCCTGATTGTCAGCCGGAGTACGCATCGGAGGCGAGCACACCCACTTGGCGCC
>JALHUE010000533.1 GCA_022866145.1 Anaerolineales bacterium
CTCCCGCCTCGCCAACCTCATCACCGACGGCAATCCCCTCCCCGACACCGACCGCCACCCCCATCCCGGCTTCGTACATCCCGCCCCAGTGCGCCGCCGTCCCGGTCGCCACGACCGTCGCTCAGCCGACTCCCGCTCTAGAGCAGGACCCGCCAATCTCCACTGAGGAGCAGCTCGTCGTGCTCGATGCGTTGGTCGCCTCCATCTCCGACGTCTACCTGTATCCTGACATCCTGGAGGGCGAATGGCCGACGACCGTCGGCGCCGCCCGAGCCCGGATCCAGGCCGGGCTGGAGACGGAGGCCTTCTATCAAGAGATGAGCGACCTCGTGACCACCCTGGGTGATGAGCACTCCGAGTTCCAATCTCCGGCGGAGGTCGCCGCCGCCGAGGCCGCGCTGGCCGGGTCGAACGACTATGTGGGCATCGGCATCCTCGGGGACCCGCTTCTGGACAAGGGGCGCGTAGCGATCCTCAGCGTCTTCCCTGAGTCTCCGGCAGCTTTCGGCGGGCTTCAACCGCACGACAGCATCCTGGCCGCCGATGGGGTCCCGATCGTGGAGGACGGAGTGGCCTACACGCACCGTGTGCGCGGCCCGGAGTGTTCGGCGACGGTCCTGACCATCCAATCGCCCGGCCAGGCCCCGCGGGATGTCACGTTCGTCCGAGAGCGCGTGACCACATCGTTGCTGATCGATGCCCGTTTGGTGCCGACAACGGACGGGGCGAGGATCGGCTACATCTTCCTTCCTACGTTCTTCGACCAGACGATCACCGACCAGCTACGCCGGGCTCTGCAGGATTTCGGTCCTCTGGATGGCCTGATCCTCGACAACCGGATGAACGGCGGGGGCAGCAGCACGGTGGTGGAACCGATCCTGGGCTTCTTCACTTCGGGGGTCGTCGGGCATTTCGTCAGCCTGAAAGAGGAACGCCCGCTCGAAGTGGTGGCGGATCCGGTCCAGAACTCGCAGGATGTCCCCCTGGTCGTGCTCGTCGGCGAAGACACGGTCAGTTTCGGCGAGATCTTCTCCGGCGCGCTGCACGACCTTGGGCGATCGTCGACCATCGGCCAGACCACGCTGGGGAATGTCGAGACATTGCACGGATATGACATGCCGGACGGGTCCAAGGTGTGGATCGCCGAAGAACGCTTCGATCCGCTCTACTCCGACACGGATTGGGAAGCGGAGGGCCTGGTCCCGGAGATCGAAGTGATCGCCGCCTGGGATACCTTCACGTTCAACAACGATCCCGCCATCGCCGCCGCCCTCGAACTGCTGGGTCACCGGTAGCCGGCTTGCCAGCCTGCTGATCGATCATCCCTCCAACCCTGGGCGCGTACTCGGCTCATCACCAGCCTGGTTGTAGTGGCGAACCCCCTATCCGTTGGCGTTGGTACCGGATACCAGAGCGAGGCGTCGGTTGCGGGATTGGCGCCATGTCGCACAGGCCGCTCAGGTGCGGATCTCGAGGCAGAATCGCCGCTGGACTCCACTAGCAGGCATTCAAGAACCATGAACCTAAGCCGGAGCAGGACCTACGCCGGCATCCCCACCCATAAACCGGCCGCGGGCACAGGCCCTTCCGCGCACTTGGCATCGCCGGAGTCAGTTTTCGATGGCGCCGAGAGTATGCTACGGATTGTCGGCGGACTCAACAGCCGGATGAAACTGTGCGCCCTGTACTGCGCAGGGCAACGCCACGGTGCTCGTCGGGGAGTCACCCTCGGCAGACTCGGGGCGGACCGTGCCGGATCGCTGCGACGCTCGCGCAGCGCCTACGCGCTTCCAGGAATCGCCGTCGGCTCGGGCGTTGGCGTGGCAGGCTCGACGTAGAGGAAGACGAAGATCGGGTCGCCGAAGAGCGAGCCGTCGGGGGCCTGCGCCTGCCACCGGCTGGCATACTCGCCGGGGCGGTCTGGCGCTTGAAGCACAACCTGCAGGGTCGCCACTTCGCCAGCCCGTGCCGGGTAAAGGGCGACTTCGCCCGGAGCGGTGAAACCGCTTTCTCCCAGTGACACCAGGCGGTAGGATGAGTTCCAGTTGCAGCTCCCAGTGTTGCGCACTGCCCAGCGCTTGTCGATGCTTTCTCCCGGACTGACGGTGGTGCCATCTGGCACCGTCAGATCCTCGACAAAGACCGCATCATTGGTACAGACCGCTGTTGGCAGCGGGCCTGGCTGCTCGGTGGCTGGCATGCCCGGGGAGGCGGGGAGCTGTGGCGGCGGCGTCCAGGCTGGGATGACCTGCGACTGATGGGGGCGAGCGCAGCCGGCGACAAGCAGTCCCCAGGCGACCATCCAATAGGCCCGCCCCTCGATGTGCATGGGAAGATTATAGACCGGCAGCTACCCAGTTCCAGCCGCGCGCCCGGCGGCTTTGCCTTTGCCACAATCTCGGCTCGAGACGGTCCGGGCGGTTAGACCGCGTCCGGTTCCTCGTCTCCGTTCCCATCGCCAACCGGAGGAGCAGCCACGGCCCCGACCAAGGCCAGGATCTGCTCTTCGACCTCCAGCGCCAGGTCTGGGTTCTCCTTGAGGAACTGGCGGGCGTTCTCCCGTCCCTGCCCGATGCGCTGTTCGCTGTAGGTGTAGAACGACCCGCGCTTCTCCACTACCCCCAGCCCCACCCCCAGATCCAGCACATCCCCTTCCTTCGAGATCCCCTCGTTGTACAGA
>JALHUE010000534.1 GCA_022866145.1 Anaerolineales bacterium
CGAACGACGAGGCGCGGCGGAGGAATGGGGCCTCGGGGATCCACTGGGATCCGCAGAGGCAGGCTGCGGACCGTCCGCAGGTTGGCGGTGATGTCTTCGCCGGTTTCGCCATCGCCCCGGGTGGCTCCCAACACAAACAGACCATCGGCGTAGTGCAACACCACGGTCAATCCGTCCAGCTTGGGTTCGACAACGAAGGCTGCGCCCTCGACTGCCGGGTCCAGCCGGCCGATCCTCTCTGCCCAGGCGCGCACCTCGTTCTCGTCGAAGGCGTTGCTCAGGCTGAGCACCGGGACAGGATGCCGGACCTTGGCGAACCTCTCTGCCGCTTCACCGCCGACCCGCTGCGTCGGCGAGTCGGGCATGGCGATTTCAGGGTGCTGCGCCTCAAGCTCCACCAACTCCCGCAGCAGCTGGTCGAACTCGTAGTCCGAGAGCAGCGGGGCCTCGAGGACATGGTAGCGGTGGTTGTGGAAGGCGATTTGCTGGCGCAGTTGGGCTGCGCGCTCGGCGGCTTCGCGGTCGGCCATGGGCGAATTATAGTCTGCGCCTCCGCCCGGCCCCCAGGGTGACGGTGCTTGCCATCCGATGGGGGAACGGCGGGAATTGCCGGTGGCTTCAGGCCGGGATCGCCTCTGGCCACAGCGGGTAGAACATCAGCCATTCCCCCGGACGGGATCGCAGCTGGGGTTCAAACAAGTCCAGGGCTGCCTGCGCCAAAGCGTGGATGCCATCGGCCCCGGAGGCGAAGTCATGCGGATCCAACTGACCCAACCCGATCCCGCGGTAGTGATTCGGGCCATCGGAGGCGCATACCACGGCAACCAGCAGCGAACCGGCGCGCATCGCCAGGCGGGCATGCCCGACAGGCAGTTGGGCCAGGCGCCCACAAAGGCGCAGCGGCCTGCCGGCAGGGTCCGGGCGGTCCACGCCGGTCATCACCAGCCCGCCGCCGCGCAGCCGCTCGATCGCCGTGCGAAGGGCATGCATGTCAATCGGCAGGACATCCAAGCCGTGCCGGCGGCGGATCTCGTTCTGCACCCGGTAGCTGCCCGTCGGGTTGGCATAGGCCAGCGCCAGCCCGGGGTAGCCACGCTCAGTCAGCGTCAGAAGCATGAACTCAAAGGCGCTCATGTGGGCCCCGACCATGATTACGCCTCGTCGACGAGGCAAAGCGTCGTCCAGCAGCTCTTTCAGGGAATCATCGAGAACCATGCCCTCCATCAGGGCGTGGCGGCCGATGGCCAATGCCCGAAACACATCGGCGTGGGCGCGCATGGCATTCTGGAGGACCTGATCGACGGCGGCTCTCGTCTCGGGCGACCCATAGGGCAAGCCGCGCACAACGGACTGATTGGACCGGACGGCCTGGACCAGCGGCGACTCGGGGTTCCGGGCGGCCAGCCGGGCAGCAGCGTCGGCCACCGTCCGGGCTGCGCCCATCGGCAGCCAGCGCGCCAGCTGGATGCTCAGATGGGCGGCGAAAGCCGTGTTCCCCAGATCCGCCAGCCTCATCTCGCCGGGGTGTCCTTCTTGGCTTTGGCCGGGTTCCAGTAGGCGCGGAAGGCGTCCGAGATCACGGGCAGCCCGCGCAGCACGCAGATGGCCGCCGCCACCCAAGCCATCCAGATGGACCCGGTGAGCACAGGGCCGGCGGCGGCGCTGGCTGCGGACCCCGGCGGGTACCCGGACAAGCCGTGGGCCAGCGTCAGTCCGCAGAAGGCTAGGATCTTAGTTCCACTATACCCGCTGCGCATGATGGGGGCGGTCACAAGGAAGCGACTTAGGCGGGATCGCTGCTGTTGAAAGGGCGCCTCGCCCTTGCCCACGCCGATGGTGCGGATGGCATCGGTCAGGGTTGTGCGGATGATCACGATCAGCGGAATGGCGATCGGCAGCAAGCCCAGCCCGGCAAAGGAGACCCACAGGACCAGTTCGTAGGTACGGTCTGCGGCGATGTCCAGGATGCTGCCCATCAGGCTGGCCTCGCCCCGCTTGCGGGCGATGACCCCATCCAGGGTGTCCAGAGCCAGCAGGAAGAAGAGATACGGGACACTCCAGGCGATGGCCGACGGGGCTCCGCCATACAGAATGGCCAGGAAGACAACGAGAAGGGGGAAGCGGATCAGCGTGATCCAGTTGGCCAGCATCGAATGCCTCAACGTCCGATTGTAACTGGGCGCCGGATTCGGTCAAGCGTGACGGATCGAGGGCGGCAGCCGGCGGCGTCCTCCCCCGGTTTGAGGTGCGTTTCTGCCATTGCTTGGAAATCGGCCCTTTGCTAGACTGGTGGTGACTCTCGGGTGAGAAGAGGTGACGACGTGGGGAGAATCATCGGATACATCGCCGCAGCCATCCTGATCTTCTTCGGCGTGCTTTTCGTCTGGGGTGCCTTCAGCCCCGAGGGATCGGTGGGCTGGATCGTTGTCGGAGTCATCAGCATCGGCGCAGGACTGGCGCTGATCTGGCTGGTCGGCCGCAGGGCGAAGCAGGCGGCTGAGGCTGCGACGGTCATCCAGAAGATCGAGCTTTCGGGGGACGTCAATCTGGAGAAAATGACCTGCCGCAACTGCGGCGGGGCGCTGTCATCGGAGAACATCAAGGTCATCACCGGCGCCCCGTGGGTACAGTGCCCGTACTGCAACACGTCCTACCAGCTCAGCGAGGAGCCCAAGTGGTAGTCAGCGGTCTTGTCCGCTCACCTCGCCGGGGTCAGGAGTCCTGAATGCGCACAGCCTTCCGAGCCTTGGCCGCAGCCTTACTGCTGGGCGCCATGCTGGGTGTCCTCCCGGCCGGCGCCCAGACGTACGACTTCGGCTTGGACCAAAGCCTCGTCGACGTATTCTGGGAAGAGGACGGTACGGCGCGTATCGAGTACCAGCTGACCTTCCGCAACAACCCGGGGGGAAGTCCGATTGACTATGTGGATATCGGGATGCCCACCTCGGGCTATGACCTGAGCGCGGTCAACGCCTGGATCGACGACGTCCCGATGACCGATATCGCCAGTTCCTCCTACGTCGAGAACGGGTTCGCCCTCGGCCTCGCGGGCCGTGCCATCCCGGCCGGCCAGTCGGGGGTCGTCAAGGTTGTCGTGAGCGGTGTGGAAGGTCTCCTGTACGAGTCGCAGGAACCGGCAGGCTATGCCAGCGCCTTGTTCTCCCCGACCTGGTTCGACTCGCAGTTCGTGCACGGCACGACACCGATGCGAGTGACGTTCCACCTGCCACCGGGCATCCAGCCGGAGGAGCCGCGCTACTATCCGGTGGAAGGAGGCTGGCCTGAAGGGCCGCCGGAGGCCGGGCTGGATACGCAGGGTCGCATCTTCTACTCGTGGTACAACCCGGCCGGCGACCCCAGCCGCCAGTACACCTTTGGCGCCGGTTTCCCGGCGAGCCTCGTCCCTCCGTCCGCCGTCGCCGTCCCCGGCGCGGCCAGCGTGGATTTCAGTCTATCGGCGCTGATCGTCCCGCTGTGCTGCGTCGGCTTTGGCCTGTTCTTCGTCGCAACGACGGTCCTCGGCCTCCGCAAAGCCAATCAGCGGAAGCTGGCCTATCTGCCGCCGAAGATCGCCATTGAGGGACATGGGATCAAGCGGGGACTGACCGCGGTTGAGGCCGCCATCTTGTTGGAGACCCCGCTCGACAAGATCTTGACCATGGTTTTGTTCTCCTTGATCAAGAAGAGCGCCGCCCGCGTGGTGAGCGAGAAGCCGCTGCGAGTTGAGCGCATCCAGCCCGCCCCCGAAGGGCTCCGAGACTATGAGGGCACCTACCTGGAGGCCATCGTCGAGGCCGACGCCCGGGCCCGGCAGAAGGCGTTGGAGAAGGTTGTCGTCGACTTGGTCAAGGCGGTCCAGGCGAAGATGAAGGGGTTCAGCCTGAAGGAGACGCTCGAGTACTACCGGGCGATCGTGCAGAAGGCGTGGCAGCAGGTCGAGCAGGCCCAGACACCGGAAG
>JALHUE010000535.1 GCA_022866145.1 Anaerolineales bacterium
GACCTGCGCGGCCAAGCAGCCGACGAGGCGCTTGACGAGTTGGAGCGGCGCCTGGACGCGGCCTACCTGGCCGGCGTCCCGTTCCTGCGGATTATTCACGGCAAGGGGACGGGCAAACTGCGCCAGGCGGTGCGGCAGGCGTTGCGCGGCAATCCGTATGTGGCTTCGTTCGAGGCCGGTACCGAAGGGGAGGGCGGCGACGGGGTGACCGTCGTCCTGCTGGCCGTGCGCTGACCGCCCGCACAGGACCCTAGGCGGGCTTGTGCCGGCAAGCCTTGTGTTTCTAGAATCCCCATGAGTGCCCCGCCGGGTGTTGGTCGTCGCCGTCGGGTTCCCGCCCGGCACCGAAGCCTCAGCCGCCCTTTCTTGTTCCCTCCCCATGTCTTGGGATGTCTTGCTGCGTTCGAGGTTCCGCCCGACCGCCCCAGTGATTCTTGCACGCCCTGAGCAATGCCCGCTCCGGTCCCGCGCCGGAGCCGCCCTCGGCGGCTGACCACCGGCCACGTCGCCAAGGACAGGTTGCACATCCCCCGGCTTTGGGGTTCACTATGGGCGCGGTCGGTCTCGACCAGGAGGCGGAGCATGGACACGTTGGCCCTGGCACTGGCGCCGGCGGTGATCGCCAGCATCGCCCTGCAGCAGCTGCTCGAGCTGGCGGATCCGTTCCTGGGAATGGGGATCAAGCGTTACAAGAAGCCGATCCTGAGCGCGATCTCCCTGGTTCTGGCGCTGACCGTCTGCCTGGTCTTCGGCTTCCGGCTGCTGGCGCCGCTCGGGATTGTGCGCTCGAACGCCCTAGATATCCTGGTGACCAGCCTGTTCATCACCGGTGGCGTGAAGAGCTTCAACGACCTGCTCAAATGGGTCGGCTACAGCAAGGAATCCCGCAAAGCCGGTCTGGCGGCCGAGCAGGTGCAGCGCGTCTGAGCCCGGGCGTTGAAGGGACCCCCCGAGACCGAATGACCGACGACCTGCCGCGCTGCTTCGGTACCGGCGATCCGCTGATGACGGCCTATCACGATCTCGAATGGGGAGTCCCGGTGCGCGACGACCAGGCCTTGTTCGAGAAGCTGGTGCTGGACAGCTTCCAGGCCGGCCTGTCGTGGCGGACCATACTGTACAAGCGGGACAACTTCCGCCGAGCCTTCCACGGATTCGATCCGACTCGGATTGCGGGTTACGGCCCACGGGACATCGAGCGCCTGATGCGGGATGCGGGAATCGTGCGGAATCGACTGAAGATCGAAGCCGCCATCGGCAATGCCCGCACCTATCTCCAGCTTCGGGAAAGCCGCAGCTCCTTCTCGGACTACCTGTGGGGGTTCACCGAACAGCGCGTGTTTCGCGGCCCGCCCTCGCGCAGCTGGAAGACGGTTCCCACCCGCACCGTCCTCTCGGATGCCATGGCGAAGGATCTCAAGGCTCTCGGCTTTCGGTTCGTTGGCACGACCATCTGCTACGCCTTCATGCAGGCTGTCGGCATGGTGGATGACCACCTGACGACCTGCCACCGCTACTGCCCCGACGACCGTCCGCCCGCTCGGCGAGGGCGCTCGGCCTCCCGCCCCAAGGAGTGAGTATGCTGCTCTGGCAGCTCTTCGTGCTGTTTGCGCGGGTGGCACTGTTCTCTTGGGGAGGCGGACCGGCTTCGCTGGCCTTGATGCAGCGCGAGACCATGGCGGCCGGCTGGTTGACGGCGGAGGAATTCGCCGATGCTGTGGCAATCGGCAATGCGCTCCCAGGGCCAATCGCCCCCCAGGTATCGGCCTTCATCGGCTACAAGCTGGCGGGCACCGCCGGGGCGATCTCGGCCGTCACCGGCACTGTCCTGCCGACGACGCTCCTGATGCTGGTGATGGTGATCTTCTTTTTCGGGATCAAGGACAGCCCGGCCGTCCAGGCGATGCTGCGCGCCGTCCGTCCGGTGGTGATCGGCCTGCTGCTGTGGACGGCTTACGCCATGGCCAGCAGCGTGCTCAAGGTCTCGACGTTGGGTTGGCCGGCGGCATTGCGCCAGGGGTGGGACGCGGTGATTATCGCCCTGGGGACTTTCCTGTTGCTGACTCTCACCACCGTCAACCCGGTCTACATCATCCTGGGGTCGGCGCTCTTCGGCTACCTGGTCTATCGCTAGCCGCCTCTCGGCTCGGCCAGTCCGGGCCGAGAC
>JALHUE010000536.1 GCA_022866145.1 Anaerolineales bacterium
GCCCGCCGCATGGCGTATCTGGAGCGCCTGGCGGCGGTACGCGAGGGCATTCCGGCCAGCGCCCATCAGGTCGGCCTTGATCAGGTAGGCTTGTCGGAGCGGGTGCTCAGCC
Organism: Anaerolineales bacterium; assembly: GCA_022866145.1. Lineage (NCBI taxonomy): Bacteria > Bacillati > Chloroflexota > Anaerolineae > Anaerolineales > Anaerolineales bacterium. The sequence goes on from JALHUE010000536.1 coordinate 113, forward strand.
TGCTGACGGAGGCCGGCTACGAGAGCGCCGCCGCGGTCATGCAGCAGCTGGGAATGGACTCGGATCGCATTCTGTCGATTGACGGTTTCGGCCCGAAGGCAATGGAAGAAGTCCAGCTGGCGCTCTCCAGCTACGCCTTCCCGATGCCGGAGCCGGAGGTCGAGGCGCCGGCCGCCGAGCCCGAGGCGGAAGCCGGAGCCGGAGCCGGAGTGGAGGGGCTGGAGGTCTTGGCGGAGACGGCTGAGGCAGAGCAGCCGCTTGCCGGCGAGCCCGGCGCCGTGGGCGAGGCTGAGGCTGCGCCCCCCAGCTTGGAAGCGACCTTCGAGGCCGTCAGCCTGGAGATCAGCCAGGCGGCGTTGGCCGGCGCGGCCGAGGAAGAGGATGAGCAGCCGGAGGCGGCCGAGGCTGCCGGCGGCAAGAAGAAGAAGAAGCGCAAAAAGGGCGCCCTCGAGTTCGATCCGGCGTCGGGTACCATGGTGGTCCGCAAGCGGCGCAAGCCCGGCCGCACGGGATGGGGCGACGACTACCTCTAGGGGCCTGAGTGCGGCGCTGGTCATGGCTGCGGATTGGGAAGATGACGCCTGACTCGAAAGGAGGCCGCCGGCATGTCCCACAGCGCACGTGTGTGGGATGCCGGCAAGTCCTGGCAAAGCGAGCAATGATCCGCGTGGTGCGGACGACGGACGGTGTGGGCATCGATCCGACGGGCAAGGCCAACGGCAGAGGCGCCTACCTGCATGAGCTGGCTTCCTGCTGGCAGGCGGGGCTGAGAGGCAATCTCGAGCATGCCCTGCGAGTTCGCCTCAGCCCGTCCGATCGGCAGGCGCTCGAAGAGCATCTGAACGGCCTGCCCGAAGATCCGCCCCACGGCTCGAGATGAGGTTACCAGACCCGCCCCGGCGCGAGTGATGTCCCTTCGGCTGATCGCATAGCCCTCCGGCCCGCTCGCTCTGCGCACCCGGTGTGTCTGTCCCGGAGGAATGGGATGAGCGACGACGGCCGAAAGACCCTGGAAATCCCTGTTCAGATCACAGTCCGCGAGCTGGCGGATGCGATTCACATCAGCCCGATTGATGTCATCAAGAAGCTGATGGCCAATGGGGTGATGGCCAACATCAATCAGCAGATCGATTTCGACACGGCGGCCATCGTGGCCGAGGAGTTCGGCTTCGAAGCCCGCCCGGTGGTCCCTGTCGAGGAACAAAGCTCGGCCGAGGTCGGGGAGGTGCCGGCCTGGCGCGAGATCATCGAGGGCGAGCCGGCCGAGCTCCTCAAGCCGCGGCCGCCGGTGGTCACGATCCTCGGCCACGTCGATCACGGCAAGACGACGTTGCTGGATGCGATCCGCTCGACGAATGTGGCCGAGGGCGAGGCGGGGGGGATCACCCAGCATATCGCAGCCTACCAGGTTACGCACAAAGACCGCCTGATCACCTTCCTCGACACGCCGGGCCATGCCGCCTTCACCGCCATGCGCGCTCGCGGCGCCCAGGGCGCCGACATCGCAATCCTGGTGGTGGCGGCGGACGACGGCGTGATGCCGCAGACGCGGGAGGCCCTGAGCCACGCCCGCGCCGCCCGGGTTCCGATCGTCGTCGCCCTGAACAAGATCGACCGGCCCAATGCCAATCCTGACCGGGTGCGCCAGGAGCTGGCCGACGTCGGTCTGCTGGCCCACGAGTGGGAAGGTGAGACGATGGTGGTGCCGGTCTCGGCCAAGAAGGGGCAGGGAATCGACGACTTGCTGGAAGCGATCGTGCTGACGAGCGATTCAACCAAGATCCTGGCGAATCCGGATGGCAAGGTGATCGGGTCCGTGATCGAAGCCGAGCTCGACCGCGCCAAAGGCGTGATCGCCACCCTGCTGGTCCAGAACGGAACCCTGCGCCCCGGCGATATCGTGATCGCTGGACGCACCCACGGCAAGGTGCGGGCTATGTTCGACTTCCAGGGGAAGCCGATCCAGGCCGCCGGGCCCTCGACCCCGGTGGCCGTCCTCGGCCTGGGGGAGGTTCCGGCGGCAGGCGAGCTGTTCACAGTGGCCGCCTCCGAGCGCGAAGCCCGTGCCCTGGTCAGCCAGCGCGCCCAGGCTGCGCAGCAGACGGAGGTCCGCTCTCCTAGTATGACCCTCGAGCAGGTCTTCGCGGCTTACAAGGCGGGACAGACCGAAGAGCTGCCCCTGGTGCTGAAGGCGGATGTTCAGGGGTCGCTCGAGCCGATCATGTCCTCCCTGAAGGACCTGTCCGCCGGCGAGATCAAGGTCAACATCCTGCACGCCGCCACGGGCAACATCGGCGAGTCCGACGTGATGTTGGCGGCAGCCTCGGAGGCAGTGGTCATCGGGTTCAATGTGGAGTCCGACCAGGCGGCTCGCAGGCTGGCCGAGAAGGAAGGCGTTGACATCCGCCTGTACGACATCATCTACCGCCTGACCGAAGATGTCGAGAAGGCTCTCAAGGGGATGCTCGCCCCAGAGAAACATCAGGTCGTCGTTGGGCGAGCCGAGGTTCGGGCCGTGTTTCGCATCCCCAAGGTCGGCCACGTCGGCGGCTGCATGGTGGTGGATGGCGAAGCGCGGCGCAACGCCCGGGTCCGGGTCTATCGCGGCGGCGCCTTGGTGTACGAAGGTCAGGTCGGCTCCCTACGGCATGAGAAGGATGATGTGCGTGAGATGCGCGCCGGCTTCGAGTGCGGCGTCGGAGTCAAAGGCTACGATCAGCTGGCGGTCGGGGACGTCCTCGAGTTCTTCGTCGAGGAAGAGGTTGCACAGACCTGATGCCCTCCGAGACGCGCGCCCGCCGGCTGGGAGAGCGGATCCGCCAGGAGCTGGCGGATTTGCTCGCGCGCCAGGCGTCCGATCCGCGCCTGGACGGGGTGACGGTCACGGCGGTGGAGATCGATCGCGAGTTCGCCCATGCCACCGCCTTCATCAACGCCCTGGGGGACGAGGCCCGCAAGCAGGACATCCTGCAGGGTCTGACTTCCGCGCGAGGGTTCCTGCGGTCGGAGTTGTCCCGGCGCGTCCCGCTGCGGGCCTTCCCCCAGCTGCGCTTCCGCTGGGACGAGTCCTTTGACCAGGCCTCCAACATCGAGGCCCTTCTGCGCCAAGTCCGTGAGGAAGATGAGCGTGGGCGTAGCTCCGCGTGACATTGACTCAGCCCGCCGCCTGATTGCCGCCGCCCAATGGATCGGGGTGATCTCGCATGAGCGTCCGGATGGCGATGCGATCGGCTCCTTGTTGGGTCTCACCCTGGCGCTGGCGCAGGCCGGCAAACAGGTGGCGCCGGTGCTCGTCGACGGGCTGCCGGGGCGCTACCGCTTCCTTCCGGGTTCGGCCGAGATCCTGCGTCAGTTTCCTGCCGGGGTAGACCTGCTGGTGTGCGTCGACTGCTCCGACATCGACCGCATGGGATTGGACCCCAGCCTTCTGCCCCGTCAGCCGGACATCAACATCGACCACCATCCGACCAATACCGGATTCGCCCGCCTCAACCTGGTGGACGAGCAGGCGTCGGCGAC
>JALHUE010000537.1 GCA_022866145.1 Anaerolineales bacterium
CCCCTGGCCGTCGCCGCCGGCGCGGTTGGGGTATACAATTGCCCCAGGGGAGCAAGAGCATGGCCAAACGAATCCTGGTTGTGGACGACGAACCGGACACGCTTGGGCTGATCGAGCTCACGCTGGCGACCGCCGGCTACGAAGTGCGCACGGGGTTCGATGGCAAGACAGCCCTCGCCCTCCTCCGCCAGGAAGCATTCGACCTGCTCCTGCTCGATATCATGATGCCGGACATTTCGGGCTTCGAGGTGGTCTTGCAGCTCCAGGCGGACGCGACTCCCCTCCCCCCGGTGATCTTCCTGACCGCCAAAAGCCGCCCCGAAGACCGGGAGCGGGGTAACGCCCTCGGGGCGCGAGCCTACCTGGTCAAACCGACGACCCGCGGTCAGCTTCTCGACGCGATCCACAAGGTCATCGGGGCATCACCCTGACCGACTCCCCCGCAGAAGTGCTTCACCAGGCCGATTCGATCCTCGAGGACCTCGAGGATTTCCTGCTGTCTGACCTGGTGTTCTGGCCTCGCCCAGAACCCAGGAGCGGCGGAGGCAGCCGCTACGACCTATCGCTGGGCCTGGCCTTGCTGGCTCGCGATTCACTGCGCGCCTACGAGCAAGCTTCCTCGGAGGTTGACGCCCGGCGACTGCGATCTGCGGCGGAGGCCATCACCGACGTGATGGAGCGCTGGGCGGCGGCGACCTCCCGCAAGGCCAGGGCCGAGTTGCCGCAACGCCTCAACCTCTGGCAGGGGTACCTCGAGGAAGCCCGCGACACACCCTCGTCCGCAAAGGAATACCCCCTGCAAGTCCGCAACCGGGTGATTGCCGAGCGCCTGGCGCCGCTCGCAGACCCGGCGGTTTCGACTGGCCAGGGCCAGCGCCTGCGGCTGCTCGATCAGAGTCTGAATGGGATGTTTCTCTCAGGGCCGTTTGTTTGGGAGGAGGCGCTCTCGCCGGCCTATCCGCAGGCCGCCTTCTGGTTCCTGTACGGTGGCATCCGTCTGACGCCGGACTGACAAAGCCCCTTGTCGCATCGGTCGACCCCCCGGAAGGGCGCTCGCCAAGCCACCTTGCCTCGGGGAACCGAGGCCTTTGCGTGCCGCGGTTGCTCGTTCAGGCCGCAGGCGGGAATCTCCTCGCCGGTCGGCCTGTGCCCTCCTGGCGCTGCCGCCGGCTCACCATCGACCAGCAGCCTTGGGCGGGCCGAATCGCGGGTCTACCGACTGGGCGCAGAAGACAGGGCGAGTCGCGTTGCCGGGCAGGTGACGGCCCGGCTCAGAGCTACTTGGCGTAGTCGACAGCCCGCGTCTCTCGGATCACGGTCACCTTGATCTGGCCGGGATAGTGCATCCCTTCCTCGATCTTCTTGGCCACATTGCGGGCCAGGCGCGTTGCCTCCAGGTCGTCGATCTCTTCCGGCAGGACGATCACTCGGATCTCTCGGCCGGCCTGCAGGGCGTAGCTCTGCGACACTCCGCCGAAGGAATTGGCGATGTCTTCCAAGCCGCGCACGCGCTTGATGTACTGTTCGAGGTTCTCCCGCCGGGCTCCTGGCCGCGCCCCGCTGATCGCATCCGCCGCCTCAACGATCACGGCTTCCACCGACTGCTGGTCGACTTCGTGATGGTGAGCGCCGATGATGTTGACAACCGCCGGGCTCACCCCATAGCGCCGGCAGAATTCGGCGCCGATCGAGGCATGCGTCCCTTCCACTTCATGGTCCATCGCCTTGCCTAGATCATGCAGCAGCCCGCCGGACTTGGCGATCTGGGTGTCCGCCCCGAGTTCGGCTGCGATCACGCCTGCCAGCTGGGCGCACTCGATAGCGTGCGCCAGCTGGTTCTGGCCGTACGAGGTCCGGAACTTGAGCCGGCCGAGCTTCTTGATGATCTCCGGGTGCAGCCCGGGGACGCCGGCATCGAAGGTGGCCCGCTCGCCTTCCTGCACCATCAGCTTGTCGACGTCGAGGCGGACGGTCTCGACGATCTTCTCGATGTTCGCCGGGTGGATCCGACCGTCTTCGACCAGCCGCTCCATCGATCGCCGGGCCACTTCGCGCCGCACCGGATCGAACGACGAGATGGTGACCGCCTCCGGCGTATCGTCCACGACAACATCCACTCCAGCCGCCTGTTCAAACGCACGAATGTTGCGCCCGTTGCGGCCGATGATCCGACCCTTGAGCTCGTCCGAGGGCAAGGGGACAACTGTGACGGTGACCTCGGCGACGTGGTCCGAGGCGACGCGCTGGATGGCGTCCGCAATCAGCTCGCGGGCACGACGCTCCCCCTCGGATTGGGCCTCGTCTTCGATCTGGCGGATGATGCGAGCCATGTCGTTGCGCGACTCGCGCTCGACCTCCGCCAGTAGCTGCGCCTTGGCGTCGTCTTGGGTCATGCCGGAGACCCGCTGCAGCTCGGCCAGAGTGTCCGCATACAGCTGGTCGATTTCGCTCGTGCGGTGATCGAGGGCGCTCTGGCGTTTGTTCAGGGCCTGATCCCGCTTCTCGATCTGCTCGACTCGCCGGTCCAGCTCGGCGCGTCGCCGCTGCAGGCGCTCATCCTCACGGTTATTGTCGGCCCTTCGACGCGAGGCCTCGGCCTCGCTCTCGTCGCGGATCTTGATGGCGTCGGCTCTGGCCTGGAGTTCGATCTCGCGGACCTTGGTCCGGGCCTGATCCGTCAGGCGCTCGGCCTCGTCCAGCCGCTCCCTGCCTTCGCGCTTCGCCTGCTGGTGGCGGACGACATATCCGACTGCCAGGCCAATAGCGAGGGCGATCACAATGGCTGCGATCAGTAGCACAAGGGGATTGCTCAGCATTCTGTGTCAGTCTCCTCGCCCCCGTCGGCCATCTCTTTCCAGAGTTGGCGTGCCGTCGAGGCGCTTGTACGATAGTCGAAGCCACGCCGCATCAGGTGGCTGGTCAGCCTGTGCTGGAACTCCTCGGGACCTGCAGAGGACCAGCGTCTGGCCGCCTTGCGTCCGGCATCTGCCGCGGCAGCTTCGTCATCATGACCGGCGAGGGCAGCTTCGATCTCGTCCGGGGCGACGCCCTTCTGCCGCAGTTCTGCCCGCAGCGCAAAGGCACTGCGCGGCCGAAACACTCGCCGGTTTTCAACCCAGGCATCGGCGAATGCCCGATCATCCAGCCAACCCTGAGTGCGCAACCGACCCACCACCTGGTCCTGTTGCGCGGCTGTCACTTGTCTCTTGCGCAGTCCCTGCCGGATCTCGGCTTCCGATCGGGGCCGGCGGGCGATCTGGCGGTGCGCCCAGCGCACCGCCCGTTCGACTCCGTCTTCGGCCTGCAGGCGCTCGACCGCCTCGTCGTCCAGTGACTGCCCGGCCTGCATCCGGGCGGTCAGCGCCGAGTCCAGTTCGAGTTCCCCGCCGCCCTCCAGCCGGACATGCACCCGGTCCGGTTTGCGGCGATCTGGCTCGATCGATCGAACAACCCGGCTCACGTCACCAACCCGCCGTTAAGGACAACGACCGCAGCCAAACGTTCTGGCCACGGCCCGAACAACTGATCCCGCCCGACATTCGACACGAGAATGGCTGCCGCTCCGTAGCTACCACGGAGGCGGATGCTCGCGATTCCGGCTAAGGCGCTATTACCCGGGTCTTGCTCTACGCCTCGCTAGCTCTCCTCATCCGAGCCATCATCCAAACGCTGCCACATCTCTGTTCGAGCGAAGTTGCCAAGCTATGGCCGCACGCACTCCTGCACGTCCTCGTGCAGCCCCGGTTGTCCTTCCTGATATTGTACCGCCTAGTCTACCAACTCCGCATCCTCGTCCGCCGCGCCCAAAGCCGCGGCTGGCGCGAAGGACCCCCGGATGCGGCCCTCGATTTCCTCGGCCACCTGGGGATTGTCACGCAGGAACTGGCGGGCGTTCTCCCGTCCCTGCCCGATGCGCTGTTCGCTGTAGGTGTAGAACGACCCGCGCTTCTCCACTACCCCCAGCCCCACCCCCAGATCCAGCACATCCCCTTCCTTCGAGATCCCCTCGTTGTACAGA
>JALHUE010000538.1 GCA_022866145.1 Anaerolineales bacterium
CCCCGGAGGGATCTGGCGACGGGCGCGTCCATGACCGGCGGCCATCATCCGGCTGTCCGGACGCGGTCGGAGGCGTGGAGCTATTTCTTCGCTGGGAGCTCAGGGACGAGGGAGGCGCCCCCGACCAAGGCCAGGATGGTGCTGACGAAGGTCACGAGGATACCCGGCCCGATGGCTGCAGTCTGCGCACTGCCGGCGGCTGCCGCCGCCTGGTTCAAGCGGATCCCGATCATCGCGACCAGAAAGGCAGAGGCCGCACTGAGGATCACGAGGGACAGCGAATACCTCCTCCCCGGACGGCCCCGGTAGGCGAACGCCGTGACCACCATCAGGACGCCGATGCTCAAGACGAAGATGCCGTTCGGCAGGTCCAGAGCATTCTGGGTGACGGTGGTTCCGTCGGGCCGCGTCAAGACGACCCAGGGAAGCAGCGTGCCAATCAGATAGATGGATCCGGCAAGGAAGGTAGTTCGTTGGCCACGGGACATCGTTCCGCCTCACACAAGGGCTGCGATCATTATCCCCCAGCTCAGCGGGGGTGCCAAGCAGACTCTGTCGGTCCCGAGGGTGGGCTTCCTTGAAGCCGGAGAGAGCGAGCCAACGTCTGGAGCCAACGCGAGCTTCCCGCGTGCTTCAGTTCACCATGTGGCAGAAGCCAATACAATGACGCCTGCCAGGGCCGACTTGCCCTGCGTGAGCCTGTTGGGCTGGCGGGAGCGAGGAATGATGGACGCCCGGATCAAGCCGGCCGAAGAACTGGCAGAATCCAATGGCCGCGAACCGGAGGCCAAGGCCGCGGCCCCGGGTGGATCGCTCGTCTCGGGCACAGCGGACGAACGGTCGGATATCGATCTGTACGTCTACCTGGCGGCCGATCTCCCCATGGCGGCGAGAGTTGCGATGGCGAACGCCCGAGCCGGCGAGGCCGAGGTTGGCGCTACCCTATGGGAGCGAGGCGATGAGTGGGTGGAGGCCCCCTCGGGCCAGCACGTTGATCTGATCTATCGGGACTCCGGGGAGGCCGAGGATCAACTCGAGCGGGTTCTGAGACTACACCCGGCATCGGTCGGCTTCTACACCTGCATCTAGCACAACCGGCGGTACTCGACGATCCTCGCCTACCGCGAGCAGTGGCTGGGCAGGCTGCAGCGGGATGCGCAAGCACCCTATCCCGATCAGCGGGTGGCATCGATCCTGGCCAAGAATCACCCTATCCCGCGGGAATCGGCCTCGACCTACAGAGTTCAACTGGCATCTGCAGCCGCGCCCGCTGACGGGTGAGCGTGAATCCAGGGTGTGGCAGCCGTCCTGGCCAGCACCTTTGACATCCTGTTCGCTGTGAACCGCCAGCTGCATCCAGGCGAGAAGGGACTGATCGAACACGTCGAGAGGCACTGCATCCATCAGCCTCGGCGGATGAACGAGCACGCGCAGGGGCGGCTGACGTCGGCGGGTCCGGGCGAAGGGGTGCTTGATTCGCTCGACGACTTGGTCGACGGCCGATATGAACTGCACCGCTGACTGCATCTGTCGTGATGCCAGGCGGGCGCCCAAAGGGTTGTGCGAGAGATGGGATACCACTTCAGCACCACCGTTGGCTTGTCCTTCGAAGCAGCCTTGGACAAGGTACAGGCAGGGTTGCCGCGCGAAGGATTCGGCTTGCTGAGCGAGATCGACGTGCAGGCGACCCTGAAGAGGAAGCTCGATGCGGGCTTGCGTCCAAGGCAGATTCTGGGCGCCCGAAATCTGCCTCTCGCCCAGAAAGGTCTCCACCAGGAACGGAGGATTGGCGCCAGGCCTCCCTGCCGCGTCGTGGTCCAGCGGGTGGAGGCAGGGGTAGAGGTGGCGGCGTCGGACCCGGTAGTCTCGATGGCGGGCATCGACAATCCTGAGCCGCGCGGGCACGCCTCGGTTGGCTGCTACCGGTCAGTAGCGGGACGGTGGTAGAGTCATGCCCGGTGCTGATTTCCATGCCCGCCTCGGGTTGCGGGAGCAAGACGTATGAATGTGGAACAGATCGCCCAGCAGATTGTCAGCGCTCTCGAGGAGCTGAACCAGCAGCTGCCGGCTGAGGCCCGAATTGAGCCCTCGCCCTCGGCGGCGCTGCTCGCGCCCGCGGGGAAACTCGATTCGCTTGGATTGGTGAATCTGATCCTGCTCGTCGAAGAGCGGATGGCCCGCGACCTCTCCGTGGAGATCTCCCTGACCGAGGATCAGACCCTGGCGCAGCCAGAGGCTGTCTTCCGGGACGTTCAAAGTCTTGCGAACCATATCCTGGGGCTGGTCGAGCAGCGGGCAGCCAGCGCCGGAGCGACAGGATGAGAAGTGAGCCTGCGATTCCGGGCCTGATCATCTCCGACTTCAACGCCCAGAACCTGGCTGGCTTTCTCAACAACACCCCCGAGCCTCCCACCTTGGCTGTCAGCGTCGTTCCCTTCGGGCAGGTCATGCAAACCCTGACGGACGAGTCGATGGTCTGTTGGCAGGCCAAGCCCGAGGTGGTGATCATTTGGACCCGGCCGCAGGCGGTCCTGGCCACTATCCAGGGGTTACTGGACAACAGCCGGCCCCCGCTCCAGGCGTTGCCGGCCGAAGTGGACGCGTTCACAGACGCGGTGCGGGCCGCCAGTCAGCGCTCACGCCTAATGTTGGTGGCGAGCTGGACCGTTTCCGCCTACGAGCGAGGCTTGGGAGTGATCGACTTGAAGAGCGAACACGGTCTCTCCCGCCAGCTGGCCAGGGCGAACCTGCGACTGGTTGAAAACCTGTCAGCGGTGCCGAACGTGTATGTGCTGGATGCGGCGCGCTGGATGGCGCTGGCCGGGGCGGAGCATGCCAACAACCCCAAGCTGTGGTACCTGGGGAAGATCGGATTTGGCAGCCAGGTGTTCCAGCAGGCCGCGTTGGACATTCGGGCCGCCATACTGGCTTCAGCCGGCAAGTCGCGGAAGTTGGTACTCGTCGATCTGGATGACACATTGTGGGGCGGGATCGTCGGCGACGTCGGCTGGGAGGGGATTCGCTTGGGGGGCCACGATGCCATCGGTGAGGCCTTCGTTGATCTCCAGGTCGGCCTCAGGGCGCTGAAGAACCGGGGGGTGCTGTTGGGCATCGTCAGCAAGAACGACGAGAGCATTGCCACGGAAGCCATCCAGCGTCACCCGGAGATGGTCCTGCGCCTGGAGGACTTCGCCGGGTGGAAGATCAACTGGGATGACAAGGCGGCAAGCGTCCGGGCGCTCGTCGCCGAGCTGAACCTCGGTCTGCAATCCGTCGTGTTCATCGATGACAATCCGATCGAGCGTTCGCGCGTCCGGCAAGCACTGCCGGAGGTCCTTGTCCCGGAGTGGCCGAAGGACAAGCTGTACTCCCGGCGCGCTCTGCAAAGCCTGGCCTGCTTTGACACTCCTACGATCTCGGAAGAGGACCTCGATCGCACCCGGGCGTACGCGACGGAGCGCCAACGAACGGAGGCGCGCCAGGAGTCTCAATCCTTCGACGACTGGCTTCGCTCCCTGGAAACCCGAGTGCTCGTCGAGCCGCTGTCTGCGGCCAACCTGCCGAGAACTGCCCAGCTGCTGAACAAGACGAACCAGATGAACCTGGCGACCCGGCGCCTGACGGAATCCGAATTGATGGCCTGGGCGACGGAGGTGGGGCGCCAGGTGTGGACCTTCCGGGTTCAGGATCGATTCGGCGACTCTGGATTGACGGGCATCGGCAGTCTTCAGCTCGAAGGGGACTCGGCAACGATCGTGGATTTTGTTCTGAGCTGCAGAGTAATGGGTCGAAGGATTGAGGAGACGATGCTCAGCTTTCTGGCGCAGGCAGCAAGCGACCTCGGCGCCCGCCGGCTTGAGGCGGCATACCTGCCCACGGCCAAGAACGGTGTATGCCTTGCATTCTGGAAAGATCGCTCGGGGTTCGAGAAGATGCCGGAGGGGGATGTGTTTGGCCGGAGCCTGGAACCGCCCTTTCCCTCCTGCGAGGGTGTGGAACTCGTTCTCCCTGAACCCCGGACCCGGTGAGGGCGGCCTCGCTCCGTCTATCCCGGCCGGTGGGCTTTGGCGTCTTTCTTAGAAGGGCGCCGCGGACAAGTTGGCGCGCAGCTCGGCGTCCTGGGTGGCGAGTCCGGGTGAAGGTCTGGGCTGCCCTCTGGGGTTATCCGTTCGAGGGCGAATGCGGGGTCCACAGCGGGTCACAGCGAAAGGGTGGGGCGGCTGCGCATGCCGATTGTGACGTCATCCGACCAGATCCGGAGCCAGCTTGAGGTTGCCTTCGGCAGTCTCGAAGGCAATCCGCTGATTGTGCACAGCGATCTGGTGCGGATTGGATTCGTCCCCAAGGGCCGGAGCCTCGAGCAGCAGCTGGCGGATTGGCTGACGATGATTCTGGAGGCAGCCAGCGGGCGCACGCTGCTGTTTCCGACCTTCAACTACGACTACGCCAAGAGCGGACGCTACCGGCCGAGAACGGATCCGGCCCAGGTCGGCGCCCTCAACGAGTACGTCCGGATCCAGGTTCCTGGCCAGCGCACCCTCACCCCGATCTTCAATTTCGCCGTCGTGAATGGGGCGAGTTTTCCTCTTGAGCCTGCCGGCAATCCGTTCGACGATGCCTCCACATTCGGGGTCGCTCGCAACGCTGGCGGGAGTGTCGTGTTTCTGGGAGCCGCACCGGCTGCCAACACGTTTATCCATCATGTGGAGGAAGCGGTAGAGGTCCCGTACCGCTACCTCAAGCCGTTTCCTGGGGTGATCGAAATCGATGATTCGCAGCGAGAGGTCACGCTGCACTATCGAGTCCGACCTGCGGCCGCGAGCACGGTCGAGTACGACTGGCAGCGCCTGGCTGCGGACCTGCGGTCGCGGGGGATCCTAAGCAGCTTCCCGGTCGGGAACGCAAGTCTTGAATTCTACCGAGCGCCGGCGCTCTACGACTACTGGTGCCAGCGGCTGCGCGAGAATGAGCACTTCCTGCTGACGGAGGACTCCTTCCGCAAGGTCCACGACATGTACCGGCAGTACGGCAAGCCCTTGCGTTATCGGACGGTTGAGGCCGACAAGCAGGCGGGGTCGTAGGCCTGCTCAGGCCTCGGTCGGGTACTTGAGCCCCCACTGGCTCCGCAAGGCATCCATCGTCTGCATCACCTGGAGCGACTCGTCCAGGGGCATTCGCTCACTCTCGAGCATGCCCTCCCGCAGACATCGCATGACCTCGACCGTCTGATAGTGCAGCCCGTTGCCCTCGATGGGGAATTCGAGGGTTTCCTCATCCATGCCGCTAAGGAACAGGGTCAGCCGGTCCGGGGCATGCATCGGGGAATGAATCCTCAGGTATCCCCGAGTTCCCAGGATCGTGGCCTCATCGGGTGTCGTCACCTGCATCGAGGCATACAGGATGGCAAGCCTCCCGCCCTCGTAGGCGAGGAGAATCCCCTCCTGCTCGTCCACACCGGTTTGTCCCAGCTGAGCCAGGGAGCTGATGCGGGCCGGCGGCCCGAAGACGCAGGAGGCCAACGACACCGGATAGACCCCCAAGTCGAGCAGAGCCCCACCGCCGAGACGGGCCGCGAATAGCCGGCTGTCGGGGTCGACCTCGAACCGCTTGCCGAAATCGGCCGCAAGCAAGCGAACCTCGCCGAGGGCACCCTCCTGTAGCAGGTGGCTGACCTGTCCCATCGCCGGCAGGAACCGGGTCCACATCGCCTCCATCAGGAACAGCTTTCTTTCGCGGGCCAGCCGGATCAACGCTTGGGCTTCACCGGCGTTGAGGGTGAATGGTTTCTCGCATAGCACCGATTTGCCGGCTTCCAGGCACAACGAGGCGTTCTGGAAGTGAAGGGTGTGTGGCGTGGCAATGTAGGCGACGTCGACCTCGGGATCCTCGGCGAGCGCGGCGTAGCTCCCATGTCGGTGCGAAATCGAGTGGCGGGCACCGAAGGCTTCAGCGGTCTTCTTTGATCGCGAGCCAAGGGCGACCAGCTCCGCCTCCGGAGCGGCGCGCAGCCCCTCAGCGAAGCTGTCCGCGATCTTCCCGGTGCCGACGATTCCCCAGCGGATTCGGTCGTGGGGCATGCAGGCCATCCTTCCACAAGGTGCAGTCGTCCGCCGTGATCGCGATCGGCCTCAAACGGCCTTTGCGTCGGTCAGAGCCTGCTTCGGTTGGAGGCCGTCAGCGAAGCGGCGCACTCCGCAGTCCGACTCGCAACCCAACTGACGCTCGGTCATCCCTCCGGCTCGGCTCTTGGCTCCCTTAGCCAGAGCCGCTAGTGGATCACTCCTCTCCGGCAGGGGTCCCCCTCCAGCCGGCAAGCGTGTGGAATACAAGCAGCCACAACCAGTACAGAAAGAGCACCGCGGTCTCGATCCAGTACACCCTGCGGCTGGCATCTCCGCCCAAGGGCTCCAACTCAGGCCGGGCGTTGATCGAGCACAACCCCAGGATCGCCAGCGCACCCGAGATCAAGATGGCGGCGATCAGCCCGCGGTTGCGCAGGGGTGAGGTGAAGGCCGTGAAGAAAAAGGCCGACCAACCGAGGGAGAGGATGGCGATCAGGCTGTCCTGGTAGCCGAGGGAAGGCAAATCATAGTAGATGTACAACCCGGGGACCTTGAGCTGGCCCAGGTGGGCGAGACCCACGCAAAGGAAGTAGATCGAACCCGCCAGGAGTGAGGCCTTCAACACAAGCTGGTTGCGGGACATCGGGGATACCCTCGCTGGGCGGTCATTCTAACGCTTGCCTATGGCAACGCAACTCTCCCCGTCGCCTTCGGCTTGCCGTGCGTGAGCGGGCGGAGGCCACGCCTCCGGTGAGCAAGCTAGGGGCGGCGGGTTTGCCCTGGCTGGCGGCTTGTCGGAGAATAGCTGGCACGGCCTCGGGTGGGACGGGGCCTGCAGGCGCAGTTCCTGGGACTGGAGTGATCTGCCAAATGGCATCGGCTTGGATTGGACTCGGTCTGGGACTGGCCTCGGCGATCGTCTGGGGAACTGGCGATTTCGCCGGCGGCATCGCCACTCGTAGGGCCAGACCCCTCCAAATCGTTGCCCTGGTCTCCATGGTGGGCTTCGTCACCTTGCTCGCCCTCGCCTGGCTAAGCGGCGCTTCAATTCCCGCACCGGCCGACTGGGGTTGGGCGATTGCGGCCGGTATCTCAGGTGCGATCGGGGTGACCGCCCTGTATCGAGGCCTGGCGATGCGGGCGGCGGCAATCGTCGCCCCGACGGCCGCCGTTGTAGGGGCGGCCGTACCG
>JALHUE010000539.1 GCA_022866145.1 Anaerolineales bacterium
GGGGGCGATCTTGGCCTATGAACGACCCGGCCTGTCGATCGCCGCTCCGCCCCGGGTGGTGGCGCATGCTCCTGACCTGTGCGGCCTGGGGCCGAATCCGTCCGCTCTGACCAGCCTGTGGAACCTGGAAGGGATTCGGCGTGGTGAGGCCTGCCCGTGAGCCCTGGGCAGGGCGCTCGTGCTAGCCAAGACGTCCGGCAATCGCGAGGACGGCACCGGGGCCGCAGCCAAGGGAAATTGCCCCATCCCCCCTCTGGGGTATAATCTTGTACAAGCTGACAAGCGATGGCATCTGAGGTGGATCGGGAGGCCGAGAATCATGCAAGATTCTCGGCTGGTGGTGTCGGTAGGTCCCGGGTTTGGTAGTTGCCGACGCGCAGTTTCCGCCGCAATGAACTCAGCCACGGGTTCATCGTGACCCAGCCCAAGCCGGGAGAACAAGCCTAGGATGTTGAAGCCACAGCCAACGGACTCCAGAGTGCTGGAAGTCGAGGACCTAGCCACGCGCTTTCATACCCAGGAGGGCACCGTTCACGCCGTGAACGGTGTTTCGTTCTACCTGCGCTCGGGGGAGACCCTGGGACTGGTGGGCGAAAGCGCCTGCGGCAAGACGGTGACCTTGATGTCGCTGTTGCGGTTGATCCCTGAGCCGCCGGGCGAGATCTACCGCGGCACGGCGAACTTCATGGGCAGCGACTTGCTCAAGATGACGCCGGAGGAGATCCGCCACGTCCGCGGGGGCCAGATCGGGGTCGTCTTCCAGGACCCGATGACATCCTTCAACCCGGTGCTGACCATCGGCCGGCAGTTGACCGAGACGCTCGAGGTTCACCTGGGCATGAACAAGACCCAGTCGGCGGACCGCGCGGTTGAGATGCTGGAAATCGTCGGCATTCCCAATGCCCGCCAGCGGCTGGGGGACTACCCCCACCAGTTTTCGGGCGGGATGCGCCAGCGGGTGATGATCGCCATGGCGCTCTCCTGCGCCCCGCAGATCCTGATCGCCGATGAACCGACCACCGCCCTCGACGTCACCATCCAGGCGCAAATCATCGAGCTGGCCAAGCGGCTGCGAGACGATATCGGGATGGCGATTATCTGGATCACACACGATCTAGGGATCATCGCTGGCCTGGCTCAGCGGGTGGCCGTGATGTATGGTGGGCTGATCATCGAGCATGCCCCGGTGAAGGAACTGTATGCCAACCCGCTCCATCCGTACACGCTGGGGCTGATGGGCAGCCTGCCGCGGGTGGACGATGTCACCCATCGCCGGCTGCTCTCGATCGACGGCCTGCCGCCGACGCTGTACGAGTCCCCTAAGTCCTGCCCCTTCGCTCCCCGCTGCAAGTACGTCGTCGACCGCTGTTTGAACGAGAACCCGCCGCTCCTGCAGGTCGCCCCGGAGCATGAGGCGGCATGCTGGGTGGATGCCAAGACGGGGAAATTGCGCTGATGACCGAATCCTCCAATCACGCCCTGCTGCGCGTTGTCGACCTGGTCAAGCACTTCCCGATCACCCGCGGGATCATTTTCCAGAAGCAGGTCGGCGCGGTACATGCGGTGGATGGGGTGTCCTTTGAGATCAAGA
>JALHUE010000540.1 GCA_022866145.1 Anaerolineales bacterium
CCTGAGCGATCCCGCCGTGGCTCAGCTCACCCCCCATGCCCCCCAACACAACCATCCGCAGAGCCAGCAGCAGGGCCAGTGCACCTGCGTACGGCAGGGCATCACGGACAGCCTGACGGAAATCGCGCCGGGTTGGCCGGCTGTCTCCAGGAAGAAACAGCCATCGACCCGCCGGGATCAGAATCAGGAATACAGCCGCGATCTCCTTAGCCAGAACCGCCAGCGCGAACAGCCCGACCGAGAGCATGCCCAGGACCTGTCCCCTGGGCATGCGCCTGATCTTCTGGCGATAGGCGGTCAGCGCCAACAATCCCAAGAACAACGCCAGCATGTCCTGGCGCCTGGAGATCACAGGAACCACGTCGACCATGACAGGATGCACCAAGAAGATGGCGGCCCCGAGCCAAGCCGGGAACAGCCTCAGCCTGCCTTGCACACGCAGCAAATAGAAGAGCATCAGCGTGTTGGCGGCATGGAGAAGCAGGTTCGTGAGAAAGAAGCCAGCGGGCTCGAGGCCCCAGATGGAGTAGTCCGCACCGAAAGAAAGGCTGCTCACCGGGCGGTAGTAGCGGGCAATGGAGGTAAAACCTGTTCCAGCCATGAGCGGGCGGCCCAGGATTTGCGCCAAATCGCGCAGCGTCTGCACACGCCCGGTTTCAATCAACGAGAAGGTGTCGGTGCCCGAGAAGAACCCGGTGAGCAGCGAGCCGTACACCCCCAGGCTGAGCGCTACCAAGGACAGCCCGAGCAGGAGATCCGGTGCGGACTTGCGCAGGTCAAGCAAGCTCATGGGGAAAGCTGGACATCACTGTCGAAGCGCCTGGGCGGGAGGGGCGATGCAGTGCCCGAGGCGATCGAGCCGGCGTGGGAATGTGACCCGCCGCCGATGGACTCCTGGAACCGGGTAGCCAGCGGCCTCTGTTCACTCCCCCTGGGGAACTCGCCGCGAGTCCCAACGGGCAAGGCCAACGACCACCGATGCCGAGAGGATCTCGACCAGGATCGAGATCAGGCGCATCAAGGTGGCAGCAATCAGGACTGGCTTGAGAGGCAGCCATGGGGTAGCCAGGAAGACGAAGGTCGCCTCCCGCACACCGATCCCTCCCGGAGCGAACGGCGCCGCCTGCCCCACCAGCCGTCCGATCGGATAGGCGGCAATAACATGCAGCATCACCGGCACTTGGCGCGGCATGTCGGGGTACACGGCGAACAGCATGAACAGGACCGCCAGACCCTGCACCAGATTGACCAAGGTATAGAGCACAAAGGCTGTGAGGCGATCGAAGACCCGCAGGCGTGCCGAGGGCGCTGCCGGCGCCTTCCTGCGCAAGACCGACCAGGACCAGAGCAAGACACGATCGGGCGCCGCAAAGCACAGGATCCACGCTACGGTTAGGCCGGCCATCATGACCGGATACAGCGATTCCCATTGCCCCAACAGCCAGGGAGCAGGTTCGGCGAGAAAGGCGACCCACGCCAGGAACAGACCGCCTCCCATCAGGAACACGATTTCGTACACAACGCTTTCCCAAGCGAGAGAGCGCGAGCCGCCCTGGCGCCTGAGCAATTCGACCTTGCCGCCGATGTTGACAAACGTGCCCGCCGGCAGGTAGCGAGTCACGAAGGAGGTGAGGAAGGTGTGGTGCAGCCCCAACGACGACAGATCCGTTTCATGGGGACTGAGCCTGCGCACCAGCCACTGCCAGTTCAGGCTGAGCCCAAGTGTGAAGATGATCGTCAGCAGCGTGCCCAGGGTGATCCAGGCAGGATGCGCGCTCACCTGGATCTGGCGGACGTCGTCCCAACGAAGATAGGCGGCCCGTCCCAGGAAGGCGAGCAAGAGCAGGACGAACCCGATCTGGAGAGGCAGGCGCAGCGCCCTCAGTAGTTGACGGACCAC
>JALHUE010000541.1 GCA_022866145.1 Anaerolineales bacterium
CACCGGTGTGAACTGAGATGCTCGAAGTTGGCGTCGCGCCCCACTCACCCTCGGTGTCCCCGGGATCGGGCCGCGCGCAAGCCGCCTCCAGCGCCCGCCTGGGCTACAATCACGGCATGTCCTGGGAGATAACCGGTCACGAATGGGCTGAGCAATTGCTGCGCCAGCATATCGTGGCCGGCAAGGTGCGCCATGCCTACCTGTTCCTCGGGCCGGCGGGCGCGGGGAAGCGCACGTTAGCGCTCCGTCTGGCCCAGGCCCTGTCCTGCACGGCGCCGCCTGCGCCCGGGTCATACTGCGGAGCGTGCCGAGCCTGCCTCGGGGTGCCGCGGCAAAGGCATACCGATCTGCACTGCATCACCCGGGAGGAGGATCGAAGTCAGGTGCGTGTCGAGCAGATCCGTGAGCTCCAGCGGCAGCTGATCCTGGCGCCGCTGGAATCGCGCTGCCGGATCGCGCTGCTGACGGACTTCGAGCAGGCAAGTGAGGAAGCCCAGAACGCGCTGTTGAAGACACTTGAAGAACCTTCCAGCCAGGTGGTGCTGCTGCTGACCGCCGAGTCCGGCGACCAGCTTCTGCCGACAATCGTCTCGCGCTGCGAGGTGCTGTGGCTCAAGCCTGTCCCGACAGAGGTCATCCGCGCCTCGCTATTGGGACAAGGGCTTGTGCCCGATCAGGCAGATCTGCTCGCTTCGCTGGCGGGAGGCAGACCCGGCCAGGCCTTTGCCCTGGTGGAGGATGGTGAGCGCCTGGCGCAGCGGCAGGCGTTTCTCGACGACCTCAGGCTTCAATTGGGGGAGAGCGCTATTGCTCGCTTCGAGTACGCGGCGGATCGCTTGTCGCCGAAGCGGGACGAGCCGCTCTCGGTTCGGCGCCGCCGGGCGGGGGAGATGCTGGAATGCTGGCAGGGACTGTGGCGGGATGCCCTGCTGGCTTCCCACCAGGCCCGGGTCCCGCTGGTCAATGTCGACTCCGTCGAACTGGTTGAAGAGATCTGTCAGGCGTGCACGCCCGGAGAGATCGCCGATTGCGTGCTGGCCATCGGGCGCACGGCGGATGCCATCGAGCGCAATGTCGACCCCGTGCTGGCCCTCGAAGCCCTGATGCTGGACCTTCCACGCCTGCGGCCGTCAACCACCGACTGAGGCTGGGCGCGCCGACCGATACAGGGCCCACCACAGGCGGCGTCGGGTGGCGTGGGTTTCGGGGAGTAGGCGGAAACGACTAGCGGGGTTCGACGGTTAGGCGGATGGCAGTCCGCTCCCGGCCTTCGATGTCGATCGTGACGAACTCGGGGATGCAAACCACGTCCAGCCCGTCCTCGTGGAGATAGCCACGGGCGATCGCCACGGCTTTCACCGCCTGATTGACGGCGCCGGCGCCAATGGCCTGGATTTCGGCCCGCCGGTGCTCCCGAACCACGCCGGCGATGGCGCCCGCCACAGCCGAGGTGCGTGACTGAGCGGAAACCTTGACAATGTCCATCGGGCCCACTCCTTGGCAGCAGAAGCGACGGGCGCCCGATTGCGCGGCGTACACGAGGATTGTATAGGATTCGTGGGGCGGTCGCAAGAAGCAGGCGTCGGTCAGGGGACCTGGCCGTTGACCCGGGCAACTTCCTCTTCCTCGAACACGACCTCTTCCTTCCCCGCCAGCTTGTCTTTGATCTTGGAGACGATCAGGTCGAGATGGCTGCCGTAGGCTACGAAGTCGAGTTTGTCGGCGGGCACGGTAAGCACCGGACACAGCGTGAAGTTGCCGATCCAGTTCTCATAGAGGTTGTTGAGTTGGGCCAGGTACTCGGGGCGCATATGCTGCTCATACTCCCGGCCTCGCAGCGCGATCCGATCGAGCAGCGTTGGCAGGGAAGCCCTGAGATAGATCACCAGGTCCGGAGGGGGGAGGAAGTGGGTGAGGACCTCATACAACTCGCGGTAGGTCCGGTAATCCCGCTCCGACATGTCACCCTGCAGGCTGAGGTTGTAGGCAAAGATCTCCGCATCCTCGTAGACCGTACGGTCCTGGATGGCGGAGGTTGGGTGGTCCAGCAGCTGGCGGTGTGCCCGCAGGCGTGTGCTGAGGAAGAAGATCTGCGAGTGAAAGGACCAGCTGCGCATGTCGCGGTAGAAGTCGGCCAGATACGGATTCTCGCCAACGGGTTCGAAGAACGGATCCCACCCCAGGTGTCTGGCCAGCAACAGCACGAGCGTGGACTTGCCGACACCAATGTTGCCCGCCACAGCCACAAACCGCTTCATGTTGCATGCCTCCGTAGCCGATCAGACACCGTTGCGTCCCGCCCACGTTTCCAGCAGCTCTTCCACTCGATCCAGCACAGCCTCGAGCTGGTGGCAGCGCGCCGGCTGGGACAGCGGATCCAGGCCGCAGACGGCCAGGCTTGCTTCAAAGGCCGACAGGTGCCCGTCCTCTGCGCCCGGGGTGGGCAGAGCTCCCAGGGTGCGGGTCCAGGCGCGAAGCAGCGGCCAGGTCACGGCCTCGGGGCGGCCGGCTTCGAGCAGAGCCTGGAATCCCCCAAGCCAGTAGGCGCGTCGGGCCGGCTGCAGGCTTGGCGGCCGGTCACCGTCCAGCGCATCGAATGCCATCACCCAGCCCCTTATCCACTCAGGGAGCTGGTGATGAGCAGCCGACCCGCCGAGGAGTGAGGCGAGACTCTCGAGCAGGGCGGGTTGTTCCAGGGTGAGCAGGCGCCTCTCAAGCGTGAGCCACGCCCGGCGGCCGGCCGCCGGGGCCCCGGCCAGGCTGGCAGCGGCATTGGCCGCCTCCATCATCGCCCGCAAGAAGGGGGCACGCCAGGCGGGGGTGCTACGAGCGGCTTGCAGCCCGCGCTGCCCGGCCTCCAGGAAGGCCATCGCCCGGGCGTGCACATTGTCGGGGCGGAAGAACTGACCTCGAGCGCCGGCCTGGGCGACCTCGAACAGATGGGAAGGGTCATACAGGAACACCGGTTCGGCGATGGCCGGGCCCCACCAGGGATCGATCCGCAGCTCGCGCGGTTGGGCGTAGAAGGATGCAGGATGGTGAGCGATGTCGAGATGAATCTCCTCAGAAAGCGCCTTCACTTCCCGGGGTCGGGGCGGAGATCCGGAGTGGATCAAGACCAGGTCGATGTCGGCCGTACCGGAGACCAAGGGTTCGCCATGGGCCACCGAACCGGTGAGGTAGCCGGCAACGACATCGCCCTGCTCCGCCTGCAAGGCACACTCCCGCTTGGCCAGATCAATCAGCTTCTGCCGCGTGATGAGCACGCCGATCAACCTGCCGCAAATGGGAGTTCGGGCTGGAAGGGGGGAATCCCCAGGGCATCCCGGATTCGGTTGACGACATGCATCAGGTGTTCCGGGCGGTTGACGAAGTCTAGGGGAGTCGTGTCGAGAACCATAACCCGGTCATCCCTGCCGGCGGCGAAGTGGTGCTCATAAGCCTTGTTCAGGGCATCGATGTAGCCTCGGTCCATGTTGCGCTCGTAAGGGCGGTCGCGCCGGCCGATGCGCAGCATGGCGGTCGAGGTGTCCACCCGAAGGTACACCGTCAGGTCGGGCCGGATGATGCGCTCGGCGAGGGCTTCATGCACCTGGTTGTAGGTGTCGAGCTCATCGGCTTCCAGATTCAGGTGGGCGAACAAGCTGTCCTTGTCGAACGTGTAGTCGGCGATCAGGTTGCCGCGCGCCTGTAGGCGGGGGACTACTTCCCGCTGCTGTCGGTATCGGCTGAGGAGGAAGAAGATCTGGGTCTGGAAGGCATAGCGCTTCCGGTCGGCGTAGAAGTCGGAGAGAAAGGGGTTCTCCTCGAACACTTCCAGCAGCAGCTCGGCGTCGAAGCTCGGCTGAAGCAGCCGAGCGAGCGAAGTCTTGCCTACGCCGATGACGCCTTCAATCGCGATGAACATCGCAGGCTAAGTTCCTTGTGGATTGAGAACTGTTTCCGGGCGCGGCCACCCGTCGGGCCCGCAGGCTCACGAGTGTGTAGGATACTTGCGAAAGCGGGGCCATGCAACCGCGTGCTCGCCGACCGGCCGCCGGGTCCCTGGGCGCCAGCCCGCGTGCCGGCAAGCGGGTCAGGGCGAGATATTGTTGCGGAACTGCAGACAGTAGTGGTGGAAGGTGTTGCTCACCCAGGCGCTCCCCAGGCCGTAGGGGGCAAGCCGGATGTCGTCCTGGCACCAGATCCGCTCATCCTTCAGCGTATACGCCTGACTGAGGCGCGCCGCCAGGTCCCAGGCAAGAGGGTAGATCCGCCCGCCTTTCTTGACGTTCTTCACGATGATGGTCATGTACGCATTGTGCCGTAGCCGAGGCCTAAGGGCGAGGTAGATTGCGGACAGGCGATCGAGGAACTCGGGGTAGTCGTGGACATTCCCCAGGTCGGCCGGGGCGGTTGAATATGTGACATCCAGATCGGAGTCCCGCCGCCGCTGCTGCGTTTCAGCACCCCGCGCATGAAGCATGTCCCAATACGGTGGCGACGTCAACACATAGTCGATGACTGGAAGCTGAATGTGCTCGACATCCGCCGCATCCCTCTCGATCACGTCGGCCACCAGCCCTTCGGCGGCCTTCCCCAGGGAGGCCTTCTCGTCCTCCACGGCCTGACGTGACAGCGCGGCGTACTCCGGATTCAGTTCAATCCCGATGCCATGCCGGCCGGCGCGCAGGCAGGCCACCAGGGTCGATCCCGCGCCAACCATCGGATCAAGGACGATTTCGCCTGCATGGGTGAAGAACTCAATGAACTGCTGGGCGAGCGTTTCCGGGAACTTGGCCGGATGACGAAGGACATCCTTGCGCCGCGGCGGCGGGTTGTGGATGAACCAGGACTTCTGGAATTTCAGCCATTCTCTGGGCTCGAGATCGTTCAGACGATTGCGGAACGGATGGTCCGATGGCACGAAAACCTCCAGCGGTCAGGGGGCCGAGGTGGGGGTTGCGGCCAGAGCGTACACGGCTAGGTTGTCGAAAGCAACCGTGGTCTGACCGCCGGCCCCCGGCCTGGCGAAGAACCCCAGGCGCCCGAAGGATAAGCGAGAGTCTCGGTCCTCGAGAACGGGCTGGTGGTTGACGAACACCCGCAACTGAGAGCCCTGCGCCGAGACCGCCAGCCAGTTCAGACCGGCGGGTCCGGGAATGACGGAGCCGGAGGGGGTAGTGGCCGTCAAGGCGTTCGTCTGGTCGGCCAGAACCCGCAGCAAACGGGCTGAGCCCTCGCACAGCAAGCTCACCCGGTAGTGCTCGCCGGAGGGGGAGAGCCGGATCACCAGGCCATACTCATCGCCGGGCGAGCACACCTCAGACCGCACCTCGACCTCGGCATAGAAGTCACCGAGGGGGTCGTGTGGCGCAGGTTGCAGGATCGAGGTCGAAGGCTTGCGGGCGGAAAGGACCAGCCGACCGTCGACCAGGCTGGCGGCGCCAGACACGGTCTCCTCCAACTCCCACCCTTGGCGATCGTCGAACGCCTCGGAGAGGAGCATTTCCCCCAGCGGCACCGGCGCCGGGGGAGCCGGAGAAGCGGAGGGCGATGGGGTCAGGCTTGGAGGGGAGGGGGTGGTCGCCGTGGGCGTCGAGATCGCCCCTCGAGGGTCGGCCACCGGGGATTCAGCCGGGGTGCACCCGACAGCGGCTAGCGCTACCAGGGCGAGGGCGAACGGGGGAAGACGGGGGACAGGCGTTCTGCTCCGAAGGGTTGCGGCGATCATCCGGCAGATTCTCGGGCGGGGCGAGCCGCCGCCCTGCCG
>JALHUE010000542.1 GCA_022866145.1 Anaerolineales bacterium
CCTAGCGCAGATCAAGAGCCTGACCGAACAGCTGCAGCAGGCGTCGTATGCCCTCAGCCAGCAGATGTACGCCCAGCAGCCGCCGCAGCCTGAAACGCCGAGCGCCGGCAACGGCGGACCGGCCGGCGAGGATGTGGTCGAAGGCGAATTCCGCGAGGCGTAAGCCTCGACGGCTTGAGGCAACATGTGCCCGTCAATGCGGGCCGGCCCATTGGGCCGGCCCGCATGTCCTAGTCTCCGGAGATCCCAGAGGCGGTCGGTGCGAAACGCGTTCCCATTCTCTCCCCCTCTCAGGGGGACAGTTAGGGCAGGGGTCGCTTGCCGCAAGCGCTCTCTTCCCGCTAGCCGCTAGGATTCGGCGCAATCGCCCATGCACACGGGTTCGATCGCTGGCTGGGATGGATCCACTCCCCAGACCTGAAGTCTCCCATCATTGAGGATCAGCAGCAGCCGCTGGTCGGGACTGAGGGTTCGCTCCAGCTGGGAAAAGGCATAGACGTAGCTATCTCTCCAGGCGATGCATGCGTCATCGAGCAGACGTGCATACATCCCCTGTCCGCTGCGCGGATCCCACAACATCGGCCCGCAACTGAGCACGGCTTGGCCAAGGTCATACACATCCCAGAGCAGTGAACCGTCCGCTGCGGACAAGCCGGTTTGCGTGAGCGCAAACTCCGGGCCGAGCACTTCGGGGGGGTACTCGTGGGCAAGCCCGCCGGTGACCGGATCGAAGGCTGATGTGTGATCGAACTGCGTCGCGACCAACAGGCTCCCATCCGGCGAATACGCGAGAGACGGTGCACCTTCAATCGGCAGCTCCGAGAACTTGCCGGTGAACGGCAGGTCATACACCCGCACTCGATGGATTTGCCTGCCGGCCCAGAGGGTAGCCAACTTCTGTCCATCGGGACTGAACGTCGCCTGCACGACGCCCTCCGCCGTTCCCTGCAGGAAGGGCGCGTCCTCCCAGTTCCAAACCTGCAGCTGACTGTCCCCCAGGCTTGTCAGCCAAGTGCCGTCCGGGCTGAAGGCGAGATCGACAACGCCGGTCCGCTTGGAGGAATGGGAGAGGGTGCGGAACTTGGACATGGCCTCCAGATCCCACAGCTCGATGTCACGGTTGGCGAGCCCGAAGGCGGCGATCGGGCGCTCGGGATGGAAGGCTACCGACAAGGGGATGTCGCCCGTCTCGATGCGCGCGATCTCTTCGCCGGTGGCGGCATCCAGCAGGAGCACCTGCGGGGTGCTCTCGCAGTAGAAGCGGTAGTGCCGGGGATTCGAGCGGTTCTCGCGCGGCGCCTCGCAGTAGCCCAGCGCCAACTGGCTCCCATCCGGACTGAAGTCAACCCCGAAGACCTGTGAGGGCGCGTAACAGTCCATCAGGAAGCAGTTCGCATCGGCTTCTTCCACCACATATTCCTGTGTCCACACCGGCCGAAGCTGGCCAAGCGTCTCAGCGCGGATGGGCAATCTGCCTGGAGCCGCCATGGGCGTAGGAGAAGCAGTGGCGGTCGCCGCGACCGTCGGGGTGGCGCTGAGCTCGGGGGGCTGTGGGGTTGATGAGGGCTGGATGGTGGCGACAAGGGTAGTGGCAGGGGCCGCCTCCTGCGGCGGCCCTGCCGGCGGCGGGGCGCAGGCCGAGGTGAGCAGCATTCCCAACCCTAGGGCGAGGCATTGATATGAACGCACGGCGGCTCCTTTGGCGTGAAGCGAAGGCGGGGGATTGTA